>JAGVUR010000054.1 GCA_019136135.1 Verrucomicrobiota bacterium | reverse complement strand
GGGGATTGTATTTTCGATTTCTTGGAGATAGAATCCATTGTAGAGTACGTTGAGCCGGTTTTCGTCAATGGTTCCACGCCATTTTTCGGCTACTAAAGGGGAGATTGCGGCGATGGTTAGGTTATGGTTGAATTTTCGTTTTGCGATTTTTACGAAGATAGTTGGGAAGTTATAGTCCCTGTCATGCAGTAGGACTGGGATGTGCTTGATTTTCGGAAGGATTAGGATTGAGCGGATTGCATTTGCGTGAATGATGTCAGGTTTGAAGTCCCTGATGATTTTTTTGAGGATTGATGTTGATTTAAGTTTGTCTATGACGTACCTGCAGGCGCCGGACGGAGTTGTTGGCCAGTGCCTGGCGTGGATGAGCTGGGTCGGGATATCTTGCTGTCGCGCCATGTCGGCGAATTGCGGCGAGGCGGTCGCCAGAAGCAGGTCGAGTCCACGCCTGGAAAGCTCCTGGAGCGTGGATAGAAAGCTCATTTGCGCACCGCCGATAAATGGGGCGGCGTCAATGGCAAGGATTCTGCTGATTGGACGTGATGATGTCATAGTCGTGAAAAGAGAGACTGGTAAAATTAAAAAATACCGTCTATAAGAACGAAAATCAAGATACGCTTCCCTGAAAAATCAATGCAAAATGATCTTGGGAAAGAGCGGCGAAAGATCCTTCGCCATTACAGGCGGGAGTAATGGGACTGGGCTAGGGTCGGACGGGGTCGGATTGACAACGTGTGGTTGGTTGAGAAAAAATGTCGTTGTGCTGTCAAGCATTAATTAGGCATTATAGTATGAATAACAGTGTATTATCCGTTATTTGCGAATGGACAAGACGATGGAAGCGCAGGAATTGTTGTTAATAGTAAATATTTTGAGGGAATAATCGTGGGGAAGCTATTCAAGTTGCATTCTGAATATGCACCTGCCGGTGACCAGCCCCAGGCGATCGAGGAGTTGACGAAAAGGGTTCAGCGCGGAGACAGGGTGCAGACGCTGCTGGGTGTGACCGGGTCGGGAAAGACGTTTACGATGGCGAATCTGATTGAGCGTTGCCAGCGTCCTACGCTTGTCATTTCCCACAACAAGACCTTGGCGGCGCAATTGTACGAGGAGTTGAAGACCTTTTTCCCCGAGAACGCGGTTGAGTACTTCGTCAGCTACTACGATTACTACCAGCCCGAGGCCTACATTCCCCAGACTGACACGTACATTGCGAAGGACGCCTTGATCAATGACGGCCTTGAGCGGTTGCGCTTGTCGGCGACGGGGTCCTTGGTTGAGCGTCGCGATGTCATTGTCGTCAGTTCTGTTTCGTGTTTGTACGGATTGGGTTCGCCGGACGATTTCGAGGCGATGCAGGCGAAGGTTGTCCTTGACGACACAGTGTCCCGCGAGGGCTTGTTGCGTCATCTTGTCGAGATTCAATATACTCGCAACGACGTGGCACCTGAGCGCGGCCAGTTCCGTTGCTCGGGGGACAGCGTGGAAATCTACTTGTCCCACCGCGACGATTTTGTCCGGGTCGAGTTTTGGGGTGACACGGTTGAGCGGATCAGCCGGCACGACCTGGTGACCCGCGAAACCCTCGCCGAATTGGGCGAGGTGGTGATTTTCCCTGCGAAACACTTTGTGATGCCGCAGGAACGGATCCGGCAGGCGCGAGATGGGATTTTGGCGGAAATGGACGAGCAGGTGGCGATGTTCGAGAAGAACAACAAGCTGCTGGAGGCACAACGGATTTACCAGCGCACGATGTATGACCTGGACATGCTGATGGAAATCGGATACTGCCAGGGAATCGAGAACTACTCCAGGCACTTGGCAGGAAGGGCGCCGGGCTCCAGGCCCTGCACGCTGATGGATTTCTTCCCGGAAGACTATCTGACGATCGTTGACGAATCCCATGCCACGTTGCCGCAGATCCATGCGATGCATCGTGCGGACAGGAATCGGAAGCAAGTCTTGGTTGACAATGGGTTCAGGTTGCCGTCGGCGCTGGACAATCGCCCCTTGACCTTTGGCGAGTTCGAGGAGTTGCAGAATCAACTGCTGTACGTATCGGCGACTCCCGGGGACTACGAGCTTAGTTTTGGAGAGCCTGTGGAGCAGGTCGTCCGTCCGACCGGGCTGTTGGATCCGAAGATGGAAGTCCGTCCTCTGGAGACCCAGGTTGACGATGTGATTCACGAGATTCGCGTTCGCGCCGAGCGTGGCGAGCGTACATTGGTGACCACATTGACGAAGCGGATGGCCGAGGATTTGTCCGAGTACCTCCGCGGCGTCGGCGTCGAGGCGCGTTATTTGCATTCCGAGTTGGATGCGATGGAGCGTGTTGACATCCTTCGCAGCCTGCGTGCCGGTGATTTCGATTGCCTGGTCGGGATCAACTTGTTGCGCGAGGGCTTGGATTTGCCCGAGGTATCGCTTGTCGCGGTGATGGATGCGGACAAGGAGGGGTTCCTGCGCAGCGAGCGCTCGCTGATCCAGACGGCAGGACGTGCGGCGCGAAACGTATCCGGCATGGTGATCCTGTATGCGGACAACTACACGGACAGCATCAAGAAGGTATTGGCGACCACGGCGGCACGTCGCGCCCGCCAGATCGCGTACAACGAGGAGCATGGGATTGTCCCGAAGACGGTGAAGCGTCGTCTCGAGGAAGGTCTTCGCGAGCAGGGTATCCAGGCGGAGCGGACAGTGTCCAGCTACATTCGCCCTGAAGACGGGGAGTATGACATTGTGGAGGCGACCCGTCAGCTTGAGGAGGAGATGATTGCTGCGGCGGAGGCATTGGAGTTCGAGCGCGCGGCGATGTTGCGTGACCAGCTGTACAAGCTGCAGGGGAAGGAGAGCGTCAGGCGCGATCTGGGGAATGCCCCGAAGGCCGCGCCGAAGCCTTGGAAGCCCGCAAAGGGCAAGGGCGGTCGAAAGGGCGGCTCCGAAGGACAGGTGATATCGAAGGACAGTCCGTTTTTCCTCTAGGTCTAGGTCAAGTGGAATTCAAGGAAGTAACCATGTCAAAGAAAGAAGTGATTTACGACGAGGCGTTGGTGCCTTCATATCAATTGCCGAGCTTGCTGGGCAAAGGCGATGGCTCAAGCGTAGCGAGCACCGGGGAATGGTTGTCAACACGTCGCCCAGAGATATTGGCGATCTACCGTGAACGGGTCTTTGGCAAGTGGCCGCATCGTCCCCAGATACAATGGTACGAGACATTGTCGGTACGCGAGGACGCCTTGGATGGCGAGGCGATTCGGAAGGAAATCAGGATTCATTTGGGATCGGCCGAGGGCAAGACGCACTCCTTCGACATGTTGCTGTACATTCCCAAGACGGCGACGCCGGAGCATCCCGTGCCTGTGTTCATCGGATTGAATTTCCGCGGGAACCATGCGACGACGGATGAGCGGGACGTGGCGATGACAGGCTTCGGGTATGAGAAGAACCAGTATTTGAATGACGAGGCCCGTGGCAATTCGGTGCCGCGCTGGTGTTTTCGCGAGACGATCCGCCGCGGCTATGCGTCTGCGACAATATGCTATCATGACATTTGTCCTGACTACAACGACTTGTCGTGTTTCCGCCACAGCGTTTTGTCGATCCTTGAATCGACCGAGGATCTTTCGTTGGTTCATCGCAATTATACTGCAATTGGGTTGTGGGCTTGGGGTTTGAGCCGCGGTTTGGATTGTCTTGAGAGCGAGGTTTTGGTTGATTCGAGCCGTTGCGCTGTCCATGGCTTGTCTCGCTTGGGCAAGACATCATTGTGGGCTGGTGCGAATGACGAGCGTTTCAAGTTGGTGATTTCCACGGATTCGGGTTGCGGTGGCGCCGCGTTGTTCAAGCGTTGCTTTGGCGAGACCGCCGAAATCATTTCCACGGCGTTCCCGCATTGGTTTGTCGAGGCGTTTGCGCAGTATCGCGGTCGCGAGGACCTTATGGATTTCGACCAGCATTTCCTGCTGTCGCTGATCGCGCCCCGTGCCCTGTGCGTGGCGAGTGCGACTGAGGACTTGTGGGCTGATCCCCGCGGTGAGTTCCTGGCGGCCAAGCATGCGGGAGACGCCTATCGGCTATTTGGATTGTCCGGGATTGAGAGGGATGACATGCCTGCTGCGGACGAATGGCTGACGGGGGACGTGTCCTACCATTTGAGGACCGGGAAGCACGACCAGACCCCGGAGGATTGGGCGCACTACTGGGTCCTCGGCGATCGAATTTTCCAAAAGTGAGGGCAAAAACTCCATTGATGGGAGCGAATTTGGTCGAGGGAGTTTATATTACCTGAAAAATCATTGATATTTCACTTAAATTTGTATTGTGGTTGACATTTTAAATTTGAAATTTGTTTTTTTAGTTTGTATAATTGAGGTTGTATGACAGCATTGCAATGTCCCATAGGCTATCGTCCGTTGCTTGACGAGTTGACGACTGAGAAGGCGATTCGCAAGATCAAGGATATGTTCCAGAACAATCTGGCGTTTGAATTGAATCTTCAACGCGTTACGGCTCCGTTGTTCGTCATGTCAGGCACCGGGATCAACGACGATTTGAACGGCATCGAACGTCCTGTCAGCTTTCCGATCAAGGATATGAATGACAATCGCGCGGAGATTGTCCATTCGTTGGCGAAGTGGAAGCGGATGAAGCTTGCCAAGCTTGGGTGCGAACCCGATACGGGCATCTACACGGACATGAACGCGATCCGCGCGGACGAGGAACTGGACAACCTCCATTCCCTCTACGTCGATCAATGGGACTGGGAAAAGACGATTACCGAAGAGCTTCGCACGTTGGATTACCTGAAGGAAACCGTCAGGAAAATCTACTATGCGATGCGCCGCACCGAGGCGTTTGTCTGTTCGGACTATCCGGTTTTGAAGCCGTTTTTGCCTGAGTACGTGGAGTTCATCCACACCGAGGACTTGGAAGCCGAGTATCCGACTTTGACTCCGTCCCAGCGTGAGACCAAGGCGGTGAAAAAGCATGGGGCTGTGTTCCTGATCGGCATCGGAGCAGATTTGCCGTTGAGCGGACAGCGCCATGACGGACGGGCGCCGGACTACGACGACTGGTCAACGCCCTCGGACGACCGCCACGTGGGCTTGAATGGAGATTTGTTGCTCTACAATCCAGTTCTTAAGCGTTCGTTTGAGATTTCCTCGATGGGAATCCGCGTGGACCAGGCGGCGTTGTTGAAGCAGTTGACCTTGCGGAACGAAGAATCCCGCCTGGAATTGCAGTTCCACAAGATGTTGATGAATGGCGAGTTGCCCCTGTCGATCGGCGGTGGCATCGGACAAAGCAGGCTGTGCATGCTGTTCCTGCAAAAGGCGCACATCGGCGAAATCCAGGCGTCGATTTGGCCGGAACAGATGATCGAGACCTGTCGAGAAAATAGAATTCCATTGCTATAATCATAGTTGCATAGGTAACGCACGGAGAAACCAAATGAAGAAAAGCAGGTTGTTTACGTTGATTGAGTTGTTGGTTGTGATTGCAATCATCGCGATTTTGGCTGCGATGCTGTTGCCTGCGCTGGCGAAGGCGCGTGAGAAGGCACGTGCTGTTTCTTGCGTGTCTAACCTGAAGCAAATCGGTTTGGCGATCAACATGTATGCGGGCGACAGTGACGATTTCCTCCCACCGGTGTACGACTATGGTCCCGAGAATACCCACTGGCCCTGGTGGACGGAAAAATTGGCGCCATATACCGGCGACTGGAAGGTCTACACTTGTCCATCCAATATAACCATGACAGACTCTTGGCAGCGGACTTTGGATACGGGCGGCTTGTGTCCCGTCACGGGTTTGCATTACGCGGCGTTGCAGACCCACGTTTGGGTTGGTGACGGGAACCGTCAATCCCGCCGGCAGGCGTCCTTCTTGGAACCTGCGGGAACCTTCATGTTTACGGATCACGATAGAATCTACACGCATTATTGCCCTGATTGCAGATCCACCACCGAGATTACTCGCATCACCATACACAACAACGGCGCCAATAGTGTTTTTGGTGACGGGCACGTGGAACACCGCAATTCGAACCAACTGAAGGATCCGAGCTCGGGCGGAAAGCTCTTCGGGCATGGAATGTTCTAAAATTATGTAGGTATAAAGTATATTAGTTTAGTCACTTAAATTTGCCGGAGGTGATATTATGCGAAGGTTATTTACGTTGATCGAGTTGTTGGTTGTGATCGCGATTATCGCGATCCTTGCTGCGATGCTGTTGCCGGCATTGTCGAAGGCCCGTGAAAAAGCCCGCGCGATTTCCTGCGTGAGCAACATGAAGCAGCTGGGCATTGGGATTATTCTTTACATCAGCGACAACGACAATTACCTGCCGATGGGGGACTCCGGTGCGCCAGGGGACGGCAAGCAGCATCCGTTCTGGAACGAGATCATGATGGGAACCAACTACGACAGCACCAAGAAGAATTATTCCAGCGGCTACCTGGATTCGAAGACCTTGAAGTGCCCGTCTTCGGACAGGCAGGACAACTGGGCGCATCACTGCTACGGGATCAACTACAATCTCTGCCCGCGCCTGGCCGCCCGCAATATGTCCTCGATGCAATCCCACAGCTTGAAGATCATCGCGGTCGACTCCTGTCAAAATTCTGGCGATGGCAGGCCGACGAACAATCAGTACTGGCGTTTCCTCCCTGGGCTATTTAACTATACGGATACGGGCTGGGGCTGGCCGAGCACACGCCATAACGACCAATGCAATACGTTGCATCTGGACGGGCATGTCCAGAATTTCCGCGTTCCGAACAGGCTGGCGCCACATTCGGTTTTCCCATTCAACGACCAGCCGGACAGCAAGCCCTACCTGCGCTGGGACTACTAAGGCGTTTCTCTGCATACCCTAGAACATTTTAAACAGGAGGAGGCAATGAAAAAGAGAAGATTCACACTGATCGAGTTGTTGGTCGTCATCGCGATTATCGCCATCTTGGCTGCGATGCTGTTGCCCGCATTGCAGCAAGCCCGTGAAAAAGCCCTTGCGATTTCATGTGTGAACAACATGAAGCAGCTGGGCATTTCGCTTATACTGTACACTGATGACAGCGATGGTTATCTGCCAATTGGGGATTCGGGGCCGCCAGGACCTGCTCAGCGTCCGCTCTGGAACGAGGTCATGATGGGAACCATATACGACAGTGTTCTGCCTACCTTTGAATCTTAATTTTGCATTTTTGTTTTTTTGTGGTAGTCTATCATCAAGCTACCAAGAAAGAGGAGAAAACAAAAATGCCCAGGATCCGGTTTTCAGC
>JAGVUR010000175.1 GCA_019136135.1 Verrucomicrobiota bacterium | reverse complement strand
ACGTAATATGAAAATCATATGATTCTAATAATAAAGGCGCAAGAGCTAATGTATAAAGTCAGTTGGCTTTGGGTTTTTTCAAGCCGTCAGGCAGTGTTTTTACATGAAGCGGAGGCAATTCTGCAGGCCAGCGAAAAAATGCCCCGTTTATTGCATGATCACTTGAAATATCATAATATCATAATATATTGATATGAAAATTCGCATGATTATCATCCTATAGCATTGAGGTTTTATATGGAAAAACACCAGAGTGGCATACTCCGCATTGTCCGGCTATTTTTGTCGGGTCCGCTTTCAGGCATTTTCATTGTTGCCGGTCTTGCTGCCGGCGTCATAGCCTTGCTTGTGACTCCCCGTGAGGAAGATCCCCAGATAATTGTACCGATGGCTGATGTTGAGGTTTCCTATCCGGGGCATTCTCCTGGCGAGGTCGAGCAGCTTGTCACTCGTCCGCTTGAGCGGCTGCTCTGGCAGCTTGACGGTGTCGAGCATGTCTATTCGGTCAGCCAACGTGACGGCGCATTGGTGACGGTTCGTTTCCACGTGGGCGAGAATCGTGATCGTGCGATGGTTCGGCTTCGTGACAAGATCGAGGAAAACCTCAACATCGTCCCCCTCGGCGTCGCGGGCTGGCGGGTGATTCCGCTCAGTATCAACGACGTGCCGATTGTCACGCTGACGCTTTCGGGGAAAAATTATACCTCGGCTGAATTGCGGCGCATGGGCGAGGAGCTGGCGGCCCGGCTTGATTCCGTGGAAGACATTTCACGCTCCGAGATCGTCGGCGGCGAGCCGAGGACGATATTGGTTGAGCCAATCATCGAAAATCTAACGGCGCAGAAGATCACCATGCCCGAGATGGGCGTGGCGATCCAGCGGGCCAATACGATCGCAAGCGTCGGAACGATCCTTCAGGATGGACGTGAGCAGCTGATGCTGACCTCTCCGACACCGCTTTCGGCGGAGGAACTCGGACAGGTGGTCATCCGTGCCGACAATGGTCGGATCATCCGCGTCTCGGATGTGGCACAGGTCATCGACGACACCGAGAAGCCGGTTTCCTATGTTCGCCACAACGGCGATCCTGCCGTGACCGTCGCTTTCAGCAAAAAAGCCGGCGTCAACGCCGTGACATTCTCCAAAAAGATCATTGAAGAGGCGACTGTTGCGAAGGGGAAGGTCATTCCTGATGATGTGACGCTGACGGTCAGTCGCAACCAGGGCGAAACGGCGAATGTCCGCGTCAACGGGCTTATTGAAGGCATGTTTTTCGCCATCGTCACGGTGATTCTTCTGATTGCGTTGACGATGGGGTGGCGGGAGAGCATTGTCATCGGCGCTTCAGTGCCGGTGAGTTTTGCGCTTGCCTTGCTGACCAATTATATCTTCGGCTATACCTTGAATCGGGTGACTCTTTTCGCCTTGAACCTCAGCCTTGGCCTGGTGGTCGATGACCCGATCACGAACGTTGATAACATCCAGCGGCACATCCTCATGGGCAGGAAAAAGCCCTTTGAGGCGACGCTTGATGCCGTGAAAGAGGTGTTGCCGCCGGTCATCATGTCCACGGTTGCAATCATCGTCTCCTTTACGCCGATGTTCTTCATCACCGGCATGATGGGACCCTACATGGCGCCGATGGCAATCAATGTGCCGCTGACCGTTTCGTTTTCGACGGTTTGCGCCTTGACGTTCGTGCCTTTCCTGGCGATGAAGCTACTTCAGAACAGAAGAGGCCAACTGATGCATGATACCGCAGAGACCACCGATACCACGCCTGCATGGGTGCGCCGCTTAAGCAGTGCGTTGGTTCGCCCGTTCCTCATTAAGCGTAACGCCGTACTGATGCTGACTGCGGTGGTGCTGATGATGGTCGGCTCGGTTGCGCTGATGGTCTTCAAGGTTCCGCTCAAAATGTTGCCCTACGACAACCGCGATGAACTGCAGCTGGTGGTGAAGATGCCTCCAGGAACGGCAGTCGAATCGACCGCTCAGCTGGTGAAGGAATTGGAGGAGTATATCGCCAGGCAGAACGAGGTGATCCATTATCAGAGCTATGTCGGCGTGGCAAGCCCCATCGACTTCAATGGCTTGGTTCGCCATTACGGCAGGCGCAATTCTGGGAATCATGCGGATATCCGCGTCAACCTCCTGCCGAAGTCGAAGCGGTCGATGTCTTCCCATGATATCGCTCTACGGATCCGCGATCAAGTGACGGCAATCGCCGACCGTCATAATGCGATGGTCAATATCGTGGAAATCCCGCCTGGTCCGCCGGTGCTGGCGACCGTGACCGCCGAGGTCTATGCCCGTCCCGAGCAGTCCCATGCGGAACTGCTCAACGGCGCGGATGCTTTGAAAGAGATCATGGCCGAAACAGATCCCCAGCATTTGGTTGAAATTGATTCGATGAATGAACCGTCTCCTCCCCAATGGATTTTCCGGCTTAACCAAGATAAGGCTGCTCTTCATGGCATCACGGTTGCTGAAGTCACTCGTTGCCTCAATGCCGCGTTGTCCGGCAACCATGTCGGCGACCTTCGGGTTCCGGAAGAGCGTCAGCCCTTGCGGATCGTTTTGCGCCTGCCGTTCGAGGATCGGAATCGGCTTACTCGCCTGAGGGAGCTGATGTTGCCTGGTCGCTCTGGCGCGGTGCCTCTTGCGGAACTCGGCGATTTCGAGCTTGTGGATGGCGAGATGCCGATCCAGCACAAAAACCTTAAGCGAGTTGAATTTGTCACGGCCGAGGCGGTCGGACGTCCGCCAGGGGAAATGGTTTTGGCGACGCAACTCGGCATCGCCCGCAACGACCCCCTGCCAGACGGCATTCATGTCGAATGGGCAGGCGAGGGCGAATGGGAGATCACGTTGCGTGTTTTCCGCGATCTCGGCATTGCGTTCGCCGTGGCGCTGGGTGGCATTCTGTTGCTGCTGATTGTCCAGACCAGCAGCGTCCGTTTATCGCTGGTGATGATGTGCGCGATTCCGCTGACACTGATCGGCATTGCGCCTGGATTCTGGTTGCTTAATTTTCTGGGGGCGACAGAAGTCGGCGGCTATTCCAGCCCGATATTCTTTACGGCAACCGCCATGATCGGCATGATCGCGCTTGGAGGCATCGTAATTCGCAATGCAATCGTATTGATCGAATTCATTGAGGAAAGCGTTGCCCAGGGGATGCCGCTCCGGCAGGCGATTACCGACGCCGGGGCAGTCCGGTTCCGCCCGATCATGCTGACGGCGATTACAACGCTGATGGGAGCCTGGCCGATTGCCCTCGATCCGATTTTCTCAGGGCTTGCATGGGCGCTGATTTTCGGTTTGCTGGCAAGTACGTTGTTTACGATGATTGTCATTCCTACAATTTATTATTTAATTTCCGATAATTCCAAGGAGAGCAAAGCATGAAAAAAGCAGGACGGATATTCTTTGCCATAGCGGTGGTTGTCTTTATTGTCTGGTCGATGCTCTATCAGTCGGGGACGATAGGTGGAGGCGACAAGGTGCAGCCGGGTGAGGCGGCGGCATCCGAAGCCGTCGTTGAGGGGCAGTGGAGCGAGCTTGCGGAAACGGAGATTCCGCTGTTCTATTCCGCAGTCGGCACCGTGCGGAGCCGCGAGGAGATAGAGATGATCTCCCGGCTGCCAACGGCGCGAGTAGTGCGGGTTCATTTCAACAACGGGGAATCCTTCAAGGAAGGGGACGTGCTGATCCAGCTGGAGTCGCGCGATCTTCAGGCACGGGTTGACGTCGTGCGCGAGAACCTCAAGGAGGCTGAAAGCCGACTGGCCTTTGCCCGCAAGGAGCAGGAGCGCTACACAAAGCTGTTTGAGAAAGAGGTTGCCACCCTCCAGGCCTACGAAGAGGTGATAAGCAATACGAAGGTGGCGGAGGCGCAGGTCGCGGCAATGAAGCACGAGCTGGAAAATGCACTGACCAACCTTGAGTATGCGACGATTAAGGCGCCCTTCGACGGGATCGTGTCGGAACGGAATTGCGATCCCGGCGATCTGGCGACGCCGCAGAACATGCTGATGAAGATTTTCAATCCGACAAAACTTCAGCTTCGCGTGCCGATCCGTGAAAATCTTTTCAGCCAGATTCGGATTGGCGACAAGTTGCCTGTTTCCGTTGGTTCGACCGGCAAGGATTGGCAGGCGGAAATCCGTGAAATCATTCCTTCCGTTGACCCTGGCAGCCGGATGTTTTTGGTCGATGCGGATTTTGAGGGTGACACCCGTGAGCTGATGCCGGGGATGTTCGCGTCGTGCTTGGTTCCCTTGGGAAAGCGCAAGGCGCTGACTGTTCCGACCCATGCCATCCGTAATGAGGGGCAGCTGGAATACATGCGGTTCCGTTCGGAAACCGGGACCGAACGAGATGTCCCCGTCAAGACCGCCGCATTGCCTGACCAGGCTCGGAGGGAAGTTCTTTCCGGCGCGCAGGCAGGAATGTTTTACAGGGAGAATGTCCAATGAAAGCACAACTGTTGCCTGAGGATTTTATTGTTCAGATGGCGGAGGTCATCAAACTGATTGGACATCCGCAGAGATTGCGGATCCTTGAATATCTTGATATTTACGGGGAAAGCCCGGTCGGCGAGATTGTCGATGGCGTTCACGCTCCACAAGGCGCGATTTCCCAGCAGTTGAACAGGATGCGGCTACATGGGATTATTGAGCGTCGACAATGCGGGAGGCAGATGTTCTACAAGATCGTCTCGCCCAATGCTGTGATAATCCTGAATTGCCTCCGTGAAAAATATGAAAAAATGAAGGGGTAAGGAGCCGTTCAAAAATTAAGGCAACAGTTCTGGAATTATTATGAGCTGTCTTTCCTGAAAAGAGCATATGCACATTGGCTTTTCGTCCAAATCAATTATATTATGGACGATAACTAAAAAGTCTGGACGAAAAATAATAAAGCCATGAGAACATTCGACTACACAAGTCTTGCAGACGTTCACTGGGACAACGAAGTGCTCAGGAATGTCGCGCGAATACATGAATGCAAGGGGCGCCAAGCGATCTTTGCCAACCGCAATCCGACCGAGGCGCTGCGGCTGATTGAAATCGCGAAGATACAGAGCACGGAATCCTCCAATCGCTTGGAAGGGATTGTGACCACTTCAACACGACTTCGGCAACTTGTGCAGGAAAAAACTGAGCCGCGGACAAGAGACGAGTGTGAAATCGTCGGGTATAGGGATGTCCTGAACACCATCCATGAGAACTACGAATACATTCCGATAAAGCCCTCGTTCATGCTCCAGCTGCATCGTGATCTTATGAAACCCGCTGGCCTGTCGTACGGTGGCCATTTCAAGAATGTGCAGAATTATATCAGCGAAACAAGTTCGGACGGAACGGTCGTTACCAGGTTCACGCCTGTCGCTCCGCACGAGACGGAGGGCGCCATCGAGGCAATCTGCGAAAGCTACAACAGGACCGTGGCAATGGAGAAGGTGGAGCCGCTTGTCCTGATTCCCGCCTTTATCAGCGATTTCCTGTGCATCCACCCATTCAATGACGGCAACGGCAGAATGAGCCGTCTGCTTACCCTTCTGCTGCTTTGCCAGAATGGATTTATGGTGGGAAAATACATCAGCCTCGAGGCTCAGATTGCGAAAGCCAAGGACGGATACTACGATGCATTGCAGGCATCCAACGAAGGATGGCATGACGGACGGAACGATCTTGTCCCATTCGTCAAATACATGCTCCAGATCATACTGGCCTGCTACATGGAATTCGAGTCGCGGGTTGATGTCATCGGCGTACGTGGAAACCGTTCCGCATACGACATTGTCCTGGACTATGTCAATTCCAAGGTCGGTCGTTTCAGTGGCGTTGACGTCATCGAGGCTTGCCCGTCTGTTGGACGATCCGCAATCTTGGCAAGCCTGAAGAAAATGACCGAGGCTGGAATCATCCGAAAAGAAGGTGTCGGGCGAGCCACATTCTATGTTCGTCAAGACAAGGATGATTGAGTTGTAGGTTAAGGTTGCATCAGGCCGCCCAATCGAATAAGTGTGGCTGGCGGCTTTTTGCGCCTGCGTTGCCAAGTGCCTTTGCTTATTTCAGTGCTTTCCCGCAGGAGAAGGCCTTGGCAACCTCGTCGCCCATCAGTCGATAGACATGCTGGCAGGTGTCGAAGCAGAGCGGCTTCATCTTCGCGACGTCAGGCTTGCCGTCCGTCAACGCCGACTCCTCGACTGCACAATTGAGGATGTGTCCGACCACGTTGCAGTTTTCCTTGTTCATCGAGACCAGTTCGCATTCCAGCACCATCGGCAGCTCCGCCATGACAGGTGCGTCAACGAACGTGCTTTTGACGGCAGTGAGGCCGCTTTTCGCCACCTTGTCCGGCACCTTATTTCCGCTGACGATGCCCAGGTAATCGCAGGCTTTCACCGTATCCACCGTACCGAAGGCGACCGTGAATGCCTTCCTCGCAGCGATATTTTCCCAAGTCTTGTGCATATCGTCGATGCAGATTGTGATTTGATCTTCCAGCGTGATGCCACCCCAGGCGGCGTTCATCATGTTTGGCGTTCCGTCCGCATTGTAGGTTCCGATCATCAGCACAGGCATCGGGAACATCCAGTTCTTCACTCCAAGATTCTTTTTCATTGTCGGTTGTCTCCTTTTTTGTTTCAATTGGTTTTTGTAATTTCGGTCATCCTCTCTCCAAAGAGGCGGGCATCAGCTTTCTTAATTCAAACATGCCTTCCTTGCCATCGCCTATGAAGTCTTCATCGGAGGCATCTGACATGGGATGCCTTTCATTGAAGAACTCAACGATATGGAAACCGCAGACATTCACATAAAAATGGATGTTCCGTCGGTCGAAGTAGGGGGTGCAGGTCTCCCAGGCCAGGGTTTCGGGATGCAGCCTCTCAATGGCAAACCAAATCGCCTTGCCGATGCCTTTGCTTTGAGTCCCCGTCTTGACGAACAGGAAATCCAGATGGTTGATTCGCGTCTTGTCATTGATTGCGACGACTGCTCCACCGACCATCTCGCCATCGACAGTCGCCTTGTATGCAACTGCGCCTTCGGCATCCAGTGATTCAATGATGTCCTTCTTGGGCAGGATGACATCATCCGTTTTCCCGAAATGCTCTTCAAATCCCTTCTGGAAGGCATCTTGCGCTATTGCCATGAACGCAACTTTGTCGCGTTCTTCAAGGGGAGCAAGTTGGAAGTTGATCTTGTCCATGGATTGTTCTCCTCGATTGGTTCGTCGAATTGATGCAAGCATCTTGACTTGGGTACTGACTTGGGTACCGACTTGGGTACTGACTTGGGTACCGACTTGGGTACCGACTTGGGTACCGACTTGGGTACCGACTTGGGTACCGACTTGGGTACCGACTTGGGTACCGACTTGGGTACCGACTTGGGTACCGACTTG
>JAGVUR010000189.1 GCA_019136135.1 Verrucomicrobiota bacterium | reverse complement strand
TGAACAGTTCCAGCCTCGCCGCGACCTTTGGGGTAAAATGCCACGATATCACCTGGGACAAATGACTCAAATGCACGCTCCTCAAGCACCAATGCGTCACCAGGAACAAACACACGATGCATGCTGCGCAATTCGTACAACGGACGGCTTGCCGAACCAATGCTGCTGCTCGTCGCATCCAACGACACCAATGGCATCTCAACCCTCTCGCCGCTGAACCCCAAAAGGAACCCTTTTCCTGCCAGCATCCCCAGAAACTTCTGCACCTCGCTACGCAAGTCGGCAGGCGCCTTGTCTCCAAGGGCGGACTCGAACTTGGAGACGATTTCGTCCTCGTCAAGCCCCGCGCCAAGGCAACGCCAGATGAATACGCCCGTCGCATTCACTCGAGTCAGCGTCCCGTCCTCGGGATTGTATAGCAACGCACCTTCCCCATCATGCCTGAATATGATCGTCTCGTTCAATTTCATCGCCGAAACACGTCCATTATGTCACCGTCCAAACTAGCCAGCAATGACTCGTGGGCGAAAGCCCCCTTCAAAGTCAATGCCAAATCCAATACCCGCTCCCCAAGTTCACGCTTAGGCTTAGCAGGCAACGACCGAAATACCCATATCCAGTGAAACGAAATCGCATGGGACAACGCAGCCAACCACTCGTGCTCAGAAATGCGTACCACAGACTCGCGGTCACCACGCTGCAACCACCATAAACCATCAATGACAACGCCAGGGGAATAGAAATAACGCAACTTCGGCGTCCAATTGACGCAGTAGTAAGAACATGTTGGCATCGGATACACAATCAAACGACGACCATCCCATTGGCATAAGTTGAAATCGTCCGAACGACAGACGCCGCCGGCGGCACGATAACGGGATACCGTCGTCGTCTTGCCTATCCCGCTACGACCAAACAACAACACTCCATGCCCTCCGCCAGTCTCCAGCAACGCACCATGAACCGGAAAAATTGATTGACCGCGAGCCAAGCAAGACAACATCCCCAAGCGAAGCATCATCGGCCACTCGCCTGACTGATACGGCAAGTAAGCCCCATCAGTCAATACCGCGAAACGACCATCCGACGATATTCCCGTACGGGCAACGCCGCCTCGTCGCGGCAAACCAGTGTATTCCGAACGCAATTCGCCGTCAAACAAGATGCTCCCGCAACTGTCCAAAGAAGCCGAAACACAACGGCTATCAATCATCACACTCAAATCATGTAAACTGCGGCACGCACGACGACCGCGAGCCCCTAAATGCAACGACTCGCCGCCGCTTAATTCCAATCGAGTCACTAATTCCCTTGACATCTATAAAACTTGGTCTGCTTTGTTCACTTCATGCATCAACTGAGATTCATAACCTAAAATAAGCACTGCAAATAAATTGTCTAGTACATATGACAAAAAGATTCCCATCGTCAACAAAACATTTTTGGATGACTCCTGAACAAGATGAAATAAGAACACTGGTTGACTATTACAATAAAAACGTGTCTGCACTTCGCATTGGCCATTTCACGGAAAGTGGAATTGGCCAGATAAAATCAATGGTTGCTTCTTGCAAATGATAAATAATGAACTAATGTAAAAAATCGTTGATAAGGATGCAGGTTCTATAGAAACGCAACCTGCCAAAGAATAGCTGGAGCCTTTCCGAAGCATTAGTTCGGGAAAGGTCATTACATAAAAAAACTGAGAGTTTTGAAGAACCATTCTCCATTGTAAGTCTTTTTTTACTCAATCAAACCGAAATAAAACGAATTCTGATTTTTTAAAGTTTTAGGAGTCGTTCAAAAATTAAGGAACAGTTCCGGAATTGTTTTGAGCTGTTTTTCCCCTGTCCTAGAAAGAGCGTATGCGCATACGCGACTGACAGGACGGGGGAAAGGCGGCCAAAAGAAACTGGAAATGTAAACTTAATTTTTTAACGGCTCCTCAGAGTAACCAACACAATTTTTGGCAATCATCAAGGAGCATCAAGCATGTCACAGTACACCGAGCGTTCCAGCGAATCTTGGTTTTCCCGCCTTGGCGGTGCAATCAAGGGCGTTTTCATTGGCATCATCATCTTCGTCATTGGCTTTCCTGTTCTTTGGCTAAACGAGGGTCGCGCAGTCAAGCGCTCCAGGGCTTTGAAGGAAGGGCAAGGCGCAACCATCTCAATCCAGGCAGACCAGGTTCTACCTGAAAATGAAAGCAAACTTGTCCATCTCACAGGCAAGGCCGAAACAGACGACATACTCAGCGACCCAACCTTCGGCATCTCCGAAGTCGCAATCAGACTCTCAAGAAACGGAGAAATCTACCAGTGGACCGAAGATTCCGAAACCAAGGAAGTCAAGAAACTCGGCGGTGGAGTCGAACGCATCACAACCTATTCCTACTCGAAAGAATGGGTCTCCGAACCTGTCGACTCAAGCGAGTTCAAGGATCCTGCCGCACGCGATTCCTATCGCAACTCAGGAACTCTCCTCAAGGATCAAGTCAAGCAGGCAGAAAATGTGAAGCTCGGGGCATTTTCGCTCACCACTGAAATCATCAACAAAATCGGCGACAAAAAAACCTACAATTTTCCCGAAGGATTCAAGCTCCCCGAACAACTCGGGCCAAACGCACGAATCGATGGCGATTACGTCATCATCACGCCTGCTGCTGCAAACGCAACGCCTGCAGCCGAAGCAGCAACCCCAACAGATCCAAACCAAACCACAGCGGCTGCGCCCGCGCCCGCGCCCGCAGATGTCATCGGAGCAACACGATACAAATTCTCCATCGTGAAACCACATGACATCAGTCTGATCGCAGTCCAAAAGAGCAACACATTCGCAGCATATGTCGCATCAAATGGAAACAAAATCCTCGAACTCAAGGATGGCATCCATACTGCCGATGCCATGTTTGCAGCCGCCCAAGCTTCCAACAGAACCCTGACCTGGTTCTTGAGACTCGTTGGTTTCCTCTGCATGTTCATTGGACTATCGATGGTCTTCAAACCCTTGTCGGTCCTGGGCGACATTGTCCCCTTCATCGGCAACATCATTGGCATCGGTACTAGTCTCTTAGCCTTCTTGATTGCCACCCCATGTACTCTAATGACCATTGCAATCGCTTGGATCGTCTACAGACCTCTTCTCGGCATCCTCCTGCTTGCCATCGCTGCAGGCGCGATCTACATGATCGTTAAAAAGAAGAAAGAACTTGACGCCGCCAAGGCAGCAGCCGCATAACGGACTGAGATCACTCTAACGTCATGGCAGCCTTCCGAATCGAATCCCACTCGGAAGGCTGCCTTTTTTTGCGCACTTTCAGATTACAAAACCCAACGACAAAAGTCCCATAGTCCCCAAGTCCCATCACAGTTTTTGGCGAAGCGATTATTTGCGTGTACCCTTGTAGTTCGGGGTTATGGCACGCATTTCGGCGACCGTGGGTTTTGATGCCCGATTGGGGTCGTCATACAATCCGATTTCCTCGAAGGGAATCGGTCGGAGCGCCGAGATTTGGGTAAATTGCGCCCAGTGCTGCTGGCTGAAAGCCTGATCCATCGATTCGAGGGTGTCTCCAACGAGAAAAGCCTTTGCATCCTTAGAATCGATCGTGTCGAGGAATTCCTGTCTTTTGCCTCGTCTCAAGGCGACTTCATTGCATCGAACCAAGAGGTTTCGCCAGGCGAAGTTTCGCCCATTGTTCAGTTTCAGGTCTTTGAGCCAGGGATACTTTGTCGAATAGGGAGGTTGATCGATATTGACTTCCTTGTAGAGCCGATGCTTCAGGTCTTCCCTATCGGTGAAGATGCTGTTCCAGCGATCGTCTCCCCAGGTCGAGAATGAGAGTGCGGCTTGGCAAGCCACGAAGAGGTTATTGTCCGCCACATTGTCTTTTCCGCCGTGGATTTGGATTGCTCCGAAGTGCCCGTCAGCCGCGCAGAAGAAGATATTGGAGTACATCAGCACATGGCAGATGGCGTCGTCAAGCCTGATTCCCGATTGTCCGGCGATAGTATGTCCCGAACCGATATGATGCCAGAAGTTGTACCTCATCACATTTCCCTGGTAGGATGGGTTCCACCACATGTCGATTCCCGATTGGTCATCGGCTTCATAGACGACGGAATGGACATCGTTGTACTCGATCACATGGTCGTTTCCTTCGAGTCTGATCGCATGGTGCGGCGAATCGTGGAACAAGTTGTGTGCGAGCCTGTTTCCGCATCCGCCGAGCAGGATTGCTGGGGTATAGGTTCTGTCCAACCTTGAAAAATCCCGAACCCAGTTGTTTTCGATATTGTTGTTTCCGGCTTCAAGCGTCTTCCTGTTTCCGCCGAAAATTCTCATTCCCCCTGCTCCCAGAGTATGGAAATCGTTGCCATAGAACATGGAATTGGTCATGTCATCTGCCTTGAGCGCCAGCCTTGCCAGCCGCGAGAACGTATTTCCGGAGATTCTGACTTGGTTTCCCCGGTTGACTTCCATGGCGGTCGCCTGGCTCAGGTCGAATACCAAGCCGTGGATCGTCACCCAATTGACGTCGTTTAGCACGAAGAATGGCTTTTTGAGGGCGGACAGCTCGAGCCGCGACAAGTCGGTCCCAGCTTCTGGATAGAGATAGAGTTTTCGTTCGATTCGATCTAGGAACCACTCCCCGGGCCGGTCGATCGCCTCCAGGAAATTGAACGCAAAATACGGGCGGTCTTGGGTCACCCCGTACATGGGCTGCCAGCCCAGAAAAATTGTCTTTGACTCCAAGTCCACTCCCTTGACCTTGACGGTATCCGACGCCCAAAGGAACGTCCAGTATCCATTAAGCCAGATATCTTGCGAGGCTTGCCACTTTTCGAGCTGATCCTCCAGATGCATGAAGGACGTGGTCTTGCCATCCTCGTCCCTGAACGGCTGCCCCGTCATCACAAAACCTGAATTGGGCCAACGAGCCGGTTCCAACGGGACATGTTGGCTGAATAGTTCGGCACGAGGAAGTTCCTCTGGCTTCAGTTCGATCGGGGCACCCGCCAAATCGCAAACGACCAGTTTCGACGCCGCTTCTTGCGAAACACGCTCCAGAACCTTCGCGTCAGTCACCTTGTCAAACCCCTTAAGCACAAAGCCGCCACAGAGCACGGGCTTTTCGCCCGGGGCGGCCATGATCGAAAACGGAGCGTTTTCCGTGCCTCCATCCTCCTTGTCCAAGACGATGGTGTTCTCCATAAAGTACGTTCCGCCCCCAAGGACCAAGGCGGATGCTTGATTCGGAGAATCCTTCCGCAACTGGCGAACCTTGTCCAAGCCTGCCTGAATCGTACGCAATGGCTTTTCCTTGCTGCCGACACCTGTCGCATCGTCCCCCTTGGGCGATACATGCACCGACAACTCCGGGATGACGGGCACGGCTGGACGCCGGCGATTCGCCTCGGGATCACGTGCCGGCTTCCCCTGGGACAATCGAAGCGATTCGGCGGCGCATTCACGAGCCCCAAGACGATGATGCGGAAGTATCGCTTCACCCAATCCGTCAACCGACTCAAATCCACGCCGCGCAGATTCATAATCGCCGCTCAGCAAATAGGTCTGGGCAGACGCCAAGCCTGCCAAACCGCGCAGCTGACGAGGCGAGCCAGGATCATTCGAAATCTTAGCGTAGATCGAACGAGCCTCTCCATACAACTTTTCACCACGCAAGATATTCGCCAGTTCATAGTGGGTTTCCTGGGAAATATCCTTCGTACCAAGTATTTCATTCAGGCGATCTTGGGCACGATCCTTGTTTCCATCCTGAAAATCAAAGACCATCAATCGAGCCTGAACCAGACAACGGTCTTCAGAACTCAGGTTTTGCCGCAACAAAGCTTCAAGGATTTCCTGTGACAAGCGCAAGTTCTTGTCATAGCGCAATCTGGCTAGAATGTTACTCAACGCCAAATTCATCAGGAAATCCGGGGTTTCGTTTGCGGCGAGGCTCGTCGGATCAAGTCGTTCCAACAACTTGGAAGCCGAGGCAAATTGGCAGACAAGCCAGGTTTTTAGCGTGCCGGGCACATTGCGGTCATCCATCAAGGCAGAGATTTTCGCCTCTGCGGCCTCTGCCTCCTTCCTCACCCCGTCTTCCTGAATCGCGTCCAATGACTTCACCAGCTCCGGCGAAGAACCCAATTCGCCAAGCATCCAAATCGCGACTTCGCCTGCAGAAAGGCAACGCTTGTGAACCATGACCTGGTCAACGTCGAAATTCGTGGAACCGACTCCATAGCCGTTAAATCCGATCACGAACTTGGCATCCCCGGGATCCGTATACGGCGTATCGTAATCGGCTTGCCCCGTCAGCTTTCCATTGGTATAGAACCTGAGTTGCTTTCCATCCCAGGACACGGCGATATGCTGCCATTGCCCTTGCAACAAGGTAGCACGGCCTGAAACTCCGAAGGAGTTGATCCCCCTTGGACGCCCCAACTCCAAATTGGGCACCATCCTTGGAAGGTGTATGGTAATCCTCCAGCCGTCCCAATATCCAACGCCGATCGCCATCAGCGTCCCGTTCGTCACCCCATCATTGCCACGATGGGTTCCGACGCCGTTGATCTTAATCCACATTTGCGCCGTGAAGACCTGATCATCCAATTCGAATCGTTCCGCCTTCAAGCTGTGCTTGTCCAACCGGATGGCGGTTTTGCCGGGGAACCGTCCCGGAACCACCTCGGGCATCACACCTTCGTCTAGCAGCAACGGGAAATTTTCCTTGCCCAGCGACGGGATTTGCCGTGTCTCTTCCGTCAATCCTTCGAAAGTATAGAATCGAATGAGGGCGGGATCCTTGACCACCTCGCCCTTGTACTTTTCCCAGTATTGCTGACCCAAAACCGCCAGCGACAACAACGAAAGACCGGTCAATAAGAACCTCATCATTCCTCCATCCACTATGTGTTGATCTTCTATCTTGCCCGTCGGCTACTCCCGGCTTTTCCTTGAAGCCTCGAATGCCACGCTACCTTTCAGGAACATGCGTTCTGAAAATGGAAGCGCCTTGGCATGATTCTTCGAAACCTGGTCAAGTCCATTGCCGGCCAAGCACGCACGTAGCCACGAATGCCAAAAACGCAATTCATGCGCCTGCGAGAGCTTCAGGCTTCCAAGGGTTTGCTTGGATTCGCCCAGCACTATGGGCAACAGCTGGCGCTCAGCCTCGGAACTGCAACTGGAGGCCGAAACCAAAATCGAAATATCAGCTACGTCTCCGCCCTTTCCGCCAAGCATCAGCAAACCGGACTTGATGTAGTTCAGCCTGGCATAATACGGGAACATGCACGCGAAATCCAAATCCAATGCCCAGTCAACCAACGAGGACGCTCCTGACAAATTCCCCTTGGACAACTCATAGCCAACGCGACGCAATAGCCAGCAATAGATCACATCGCCGCCCAACTGCGGAAACCAATGCCCGCGAGGCTCGACCAATTGACGGAATCTCCCGTCAAACTCGCTCCCCAACTCACGCTCGCCTACGCACGCCAAAGCCAAGCGCAACTGGTCAACAATCAACTGTTGATCGATCTGGTTCGGGAATACCAGTTTCTCGCCGGGCTGGGCGCTCTTAAGCAACCCCTGGAACTCCTCGGCAAAACGCACGTTCATCGAATACAAGCGTTCCAACTCCGACGGCTCAAGCTCGCCATACTGCTTCAACAAACCAGCAACATCGCCACGCTCCAATTGGCAGGCGCTGTTCAAGTACAATAGCCTGCGCTGGTTGAAACCATTGCCCAAGACAACTTCGGACTTCCCTGCCTTCCAGTACTCAGGAACCGGCACCGAGGGCGTCCTGCGCGTCAGCAACCAATATGTATAGGCCAACACAACCCGGTCGTTGTAGGCACGCTTCCACTCGCCTGGGTTGTTGAATTTCATCTTTGACAAACTCTCGCGAATCGTCGTGCAGAGTTCTTGCATCAGCTTGTCACTCTCCTCGAATTCCCCCATGAAGCGAACTTCCAACAGGCAGCTTGCGTACCTGAGCGATATGTACAGCGGCAATCCGCCGTACGGAAAGATGCTAATGTGTTGGCCTGACTGCAAATTGACCTTCAGCAATTCGTCCTTGTTCTGCCAGGCGTATGCCCAATCTCCAAATGCCAGACGGTTTGCAGCTTCCAATGCGTCCTCGAAAATCAACCGTCCGCCGTACATGTCGCGTTTCTTCGGCAAAAACAGCCGCATCCTTGCATAGCCTTCATGCAATGGTTGTACGGAGTTGTTCAGGTTCGGCCCTAGTCCGATAACAGTCATCGCCCAAGTATTGCGCTCGCCAACCTCATTGGCAAGATTGTCCAGGCACTCCTTCAGCAACTTCTCGCTTTCCCGTTCGGGATACCGCTTGCTCAAGCCGTAACGATTGACAGCCAACATCAACTTCCGCAAGGCAGCCGCATTGTCGCTGCCCAACTTGCTTTCGGCTTCATCAAGCAACGACTTTGCCAAGCCCACTATCGACTTTGGATTCAACTCCCCACTCAAGCGTGCAAGCTCATTCTGCAAAACCTTGACAAGGCCGCTGTCTCGAACGCCCTGCAACTGAACCAATTCGCGATAGCTGTCCTGAACCGAACCAGCTTTCAATGTCTTGACTAAACGCTCGTAGGATCGGAATGCTTCGGATTCACGACGATACGCGCCTTGGGATGGCAACATCGTTTTCACGCGATGCACGTTCCCCCAGCCGCTAGAAGCACCCGATGCAGACGAATAACCCGCCTCGCCTAAAGCCTTCTGGTAGAATTCCGGCGATGCAATCAATGCCGCATAAGCCAAGCACGGACGAGCGGACGAAAAATCCTCCTTGGCATACCCGCGCTGGCACATCGCGTCGAAAATCCCAAGAAGAACCACATTATTCCAATTCATCATCGGACAACGAATCCGATTCTGCTTCTCAAGCATGTCTAGCACGACGCCATTAGCGGACATGTCATGAATCAAGTATGACTTTCCATCGCGCCCTGGGAATTCACCGGAATCGATCAACTTGGTCTTTCTTGACACAAGTCCGGGAATCAATTGGGCATATTGGGGGAGCAATTCACCTTGGACAAACTCCATGAACTGGCGTCCACCACCCTGCGATTCGCCGTGCTCGGACAACCATTTCGAAACGAACTTGACGCGGTCTTGACGATTGCAAAGCTCATACCATGCAAGAGCGGCATCATACCATAAAATCTCCTCACGCTCGCTATCGCCCAGCGCAAAACCCAACACGGACTCCGCCGCCGGAACATCTTCGGTGACTTTCTCCTCCACCTGAGGCTTCGCGGGTTCGCCCTTGACCTTGTCTTCGCTAATTTCCAACTCCTGGGGCTTCTCCACCGGCTTTTCCGTGGCGGGAGGTTTTTCAGCTGTTTTCTCCGATGTCGCCTTCGGCTTCGCCAGGGGAGTCGTTTTTTTCGGTTCTTCCGACTCAACTTTCTTCTCCACGACTTCCTGCTTTCCGTCATTGGCGGTTGGAGCCGCTGACTGCATGGCTTTCTTCTTCCCAAGCATAAAACCCAAGAAAACAGCCAATGCGCAGACAAGGACCAGCACAATCACCATCCATGTGATTGGAGACAACCCGCCTCGACCAGAACGCGAAGAGTCCTTCGTCGCAGAAGCTCGAGATGGCGAAACACCTTTCAGCTTGATTCCCCCGACTTTGGCACGCGCCTTCCCCTCTTTGGCGGAACGCTCCTCAAGCCTGCTCAAACCCGCTATCACGGCATCCCAGCCTTGGATCCGCTCTGTCACGTCCTTGCACAACAGAAGACCGATAAAGTCCGAATACGCTTTCGGAACAGATGGATTGCGGACATTCAACGGCTCCATTTCCTCGTTCAAATGCCGATCGAGTACCTCCTGGGCAACTTCGCCGGGAAAGGGAGGCGTGCCTGCCAAACCGTGGTACAACGTCGCGCCAAACGCATAAATGTCAGCGCGGCAATCCCCCGGCACGCGCTCGCCACGAATCAATTCCGGCGCCGCATAGAGCGGGGTCAGCATCAAATCCTTCCCTGTAAAGTCATGCCCTTCTACTCTCGCCAATCCAAAATCGGCAAGTTTTGCCTTGCCGTGTTTGTTAATCATGATATTTTCCGGCTTGATGTCGCCGTGGGTAAACTTCTGGTATCGGTATCCGTACCTCAATGCGCCTGCAATTTCCAAGGCCCAGGCGAGGAGTTTTGCCGGCGGGAGCGCCCCTTCACGGTGAATCATGTCCAGCAACGTTTCTCCTTCGACATATTCCATGCAGAAGTAGTAGATTCCCTCCGGTGTCACTCCGGCATCAATCGCCTGGATGATATTGGGATGGGACAACGCGGCGGCGCTTCGCGCCTCGTTGAGAAACCTGGACACGAAGTCGCTGTCCTGGGATTGCTCGGCGGACAAGACCTTCAGCGCGACCGGGCGCCTCAAGTCCAATTGGGTCGCCAAGTACACCACAGCCATCGCACCGCGACCAAGCTCATGTTCGATCCGATACCCGTTCAAAAGTGTTCCGGGCGCCAGACTTTCCAATTCAGTCATCTCGCACCCTTTCCTTGTTGTCCAAAATCACAAGCCAGTCTCGATGTCATCCTCAAAGTCCCTCAGGATTCGCTATCCGAGCCTTCAACACAACACAGCCGATCCCCTCAAGCACTTCACACAGGCGCTTGTACATGCCTTCGTCCTCGTACGTCCCGATGATAGCGCCCCCGCTGCCAGCAAATTTAGCCGACGCGCCTGTTTTCCGCGCCGTATATACCATCTGCGCATTTTCCTCTGCAACACGCAACACCCTGCTTCGCAAGTCGAAGTTCGCATTGATCAACTTAAACAGTTGTTCATGGTCTTCCTTGAGGATCGCCTCCCTTCCCAAGCGCGCATACTCCGCGAATTCACTCATGGCCTCCACCAGATCATGTTTCTTTTCCTCGTACAGCATTCGAAGCTTGTGGTGGTAGATTCCTGAAAATTCCGCCCTGTCGGGTGCGTATGCGACATACAGCAGGGGCAGCCGTTCCACGGGCAGTCGTTCATACTTTCCGTGGCCATGCTTTGTAAAGTAGTCTTCCGAGAAGTCCATGTACATCAAGCCATCATAGATTTGGATCACCCGGTCTTGCATGCCGCATTGGATTCCCAGGTCTTGTTCCGCCTTCCAACAGAGCGTCGGCCACAGTTCAAAGGGGATCTTGTCCGCGACTTCATAGAATTTGACCAATGCCTTGAATGTAGCCGTGCAGATTGCGCTGGATCCCCCCATTCCGACCAGTTGCGGGACTTTCGTGGCATATCTAAGCGTAAAGTTCCTCCGTGGCAATTCGATATCGTGTTTCACGCAGTATTTGTAGAATTGGCGTATGGTTGCCTTGACCAACCGAACGCCGCCATAGTATCCGAACCGCTCGATTTCGCGAACCAGCTCGCCCAGCCCTAAAAACTCGCTGTCGTCCTCGCGATTGTGCTCGATTCGGATCTCGGGAGTCTCGAATATCGTAACCGTAACAGGAAAATCGCTCAATGACAACGCTATCGTCTTTCCATGGTACCCGTCGGACGGATTGCCCAGCAATCCTGCACGACCATAAGTTTTCACACTAAACAACATCAGGTTGCACTCCAAAATCTATACTGCGTGACATCACTTGAACAAATCATAACATACTTGAATTCCACGCAATTACCATATCAAGCACGCTAAATTACATCTCAATAACGATTGGCAATCAGCAAGAATTGAAAAAATTGCCCCAGTTGACCTCGAGGCATTTGCAATCGCAATACAGGAAACGCATGCAAATCTCAAAACATCTTGAAATCACCCTGCTCCAAGATATATTCATTTTCTTCATGCCTATCTTGAATTCCCTCTTTACACCTTTGGTTAGATTATGCTGCCGGAATCCATCTTCGCAACCTATCCCGTCGTCTATGCGGTCGCTGACAAATACCAGATCATCGTGCCCGTAAAAGCGGAAACGCTCATGTGGTGCAATGTCAATGGGATCGACTACTTCGACGACTCCTGCGGAATCCTAAGGTCGAACTCGCCAACGCACATCATGACCATCCCCGCAGATGAACTGGACAAGGCAAGGAAATACACGATCTGCTACAGGGAAGTCATCAACAGAAAACCATACTACTCCGAAACTTCTGACGTCAAAACCCTCGACATCGATTTCAGGCCGATCACCAAGCTTCCCGCAAACATCTACATGGTCGCCGATGCGCACAACAGGATCGACGCACCCGTGAGCGCTGCAAAGTTCTTCCCGCAAGACGAACTCGACCTGCTTGTACTTAACGGCGATATCCCGGAAGATGGTGGAAAAATCGAAAACTTCGCAACGATACACCAAATCGCAGGCAAGATCACCAAAGGTAAGATTCCAGTCGTATTCTCAAGGGGCAACCACGACATGAGGGGAATCTATGCGGAAAAGCTTACCGAACATACGCCGACAGATAATGGAAACACCTTCTTCACATTCAAGCTCGGACCGCTCTGGGGAATGGTCCTCGACTGCGGCGAAGACAAGGACGATCATTCCATCGAATACGGGAACACGATCGCCTGCCACGCATTCAGGATGCGGGAAACGGAATTCATCAAGGCGGTCATCAAAAACGCCAATGATGAATACGCCTCGCCTCAGGTACAAGCACGGCTGATCGTCTGCCACATCCCGTTCTCGCAAGTCTTCCGCGCACCATTTGACATCGAGCAGGATACGTACAGGAATTGGTGCGAACTCCTCAGGGACCATGTCAAGCCAGACCTGTTCCTAGCAGGGCATGTTCACCAGCTATACATCACCTATCCTGGCGAAGAACGGGATCACCTGGGACAGCCATGCCCCGTTGTCGCCGGCGCGAAACCAGGTCCCAAGCCCGAGGATTTCATCGGCACTGCACTGGCGCTCAGCGAGAAGGACGCCACAATTTCCTTCGTCTCAAGCACAAATCAGGTGCTGGAATCACATCACATTGAGTTCAAGCGATAAGTTCCGGAAAAACATCCGGAGAATGCAAACCATAACATTGGAGATTACCATGGCTGTCGATCCAAAATCAAAAACCGCGAAAAACCTGGCTTATGCCTTCGCAGGCGAAGCACAGGCACGAACCAAGTACAACTACTATGCATCCAAGGCGAGAAAGGAAGGCTTTGAACAAATAGCCGCCATCTTCGAAGCAACTGCAAACAACGAAAAAGAACACGCCAAACTCTGGTTCGAAGAGCTGCACGGAATCGGGACAACCCTCGAAAACCTCGCAGACGCGGCGGCAGGCGAACACGAGGAATGGACCGTGATGTACAAGCAATTCGCAGAAGAAGCCAAGGCGGAAGGCTATGACGCACTCGCCAAAAGCTTCGAAAGAATCGCCGCAATCGAAAAACGTCACGAGGAAAGATACAGAAAGCTCATCGAAAACATCAAGACGGGCGAAGTCTGGGCAAGGACGGAAAAGCATAAGTGGGAATGCAGAAACTGCGGGCATATCCACTACGGCGCCAAAGCGCCCAAGATCTGCCCGGCATGCAACCACCCGCAGGCCTACTTCGAAATCGAAGCGGAAAACTACTAATCCTTAAATCCGCAGAAGGTTCGAGAAGCCTTCTGCGGATGCTTACCACAATCATGAACGACTTGCACAAGGCAAGGGAAATCCTCAAAAGCAACAACGCCCATACATGCGTACTCTGCAAGGGCGACAGCACGATTGCGTCATCAAAGCCAGGCATTTCGCCGATGCTTGACATCATCGACCAGGGCATTGACGTTGCTGGATATGCCGTCGCGGACAAGATCGTCGGCAAGGCCGCCGCCATGCTGTTCGTACTGGCAAAAGTCGCCTCGGCGCACGCAGTCGTACTTGGAAAAACCGCGCTCGACTACCTCAAGGACAACAACATCCCCTGCACGTACGATACTCTTGCCGACTACATCGTCAACCGGACCAACACGGGACCATGCCCAATGGAAGAAACCGTACGAGACATCGACGACCCCAAGACAGCTTTCCATAAACTCCTCCAAAAAAGAAACCAACTCCGCGACCAATCAAAGCGGATTGAACCATAGGTGGCAAAACCATGAGCAACATCGGACTCTCTCTTGCACTGGCAATCTCACTCGCAGGCACATTCCCGTCAGGGAATACCATGCCCGACATTCTTGCGATCTTCCAACGGGCCGTCGCAAACCAAGGCGATCCTGCCAGGTTGCAGCACGTCTTCCAGAAAGCCGCCCAGGGCAAGCCGATTACTGTCATTGTCATCGGCGGCTCAATCACCCAGGGCGCCCATGCCCAGAAAGTCGAGTACCAATGGGGTTCCCAGATGCATAACTGGTGGAAAACAACCTTCCCAAAATCAACGGTCTCATACCACAATGCGGGAATCGGCGCAACAGGTTCGCTGATCGGCGTCCATCGGCTGAGCGACCATGTGCTCAAGCATAAACCTGACCTCGTCGCAATCGAATTCTCGGTCAACGACGGCGATTCCCAACTCACCTCCGAGACCTACGAAGGACTGGTCAGGCAAATCCTAAGCCAACCGCAGCAACCCGCCATCGTCCTCCTAAACATGATGAGCCAAAGCGGAGGCAATGTCCAGCACAGGCACGCGCCAGTGGCAAAACACTACAACATTCCCATGATTAGCTACAGAGACGCGCTCTTCCCGGAAATCGAAGCGAAAAATATCGCTTGGAGCGACATCTCGCCTGATTCGATCCATCCAAACCATATCGGACACACCTACGCGGCGGCGCTCGTCAACCTCTTCCTCAAACAATCTTTGGACGCGTTTACGCGAGCAGGCAGCGTTCCGAACCCCATCGGCGATATCCCAAACCCCCTCTACGGAACACGTTACGACAAGGCTTGGGTCATCAATCCGGCAAACGCAAAAATCCTTGAAAACAAAGGCTTCACGGAAGTTCATGATCGAGTCTGGAAAATGGGACTCCAAGCACAAAACCCAGGGGATAAAATCGTTTTTGAAGTCGAAGCGACTTCAATCGCCCTGGTCTACAAGCGATCCAACGCGCCAGCAGGAAGGGCCAGGATTACCGTTGACGGAGAAGTCGTCAATACCGCCGAAGGATTCTTCGACCAGACCTGGTGGTTTACGCCAGCCGACCCCATCCTCAACAACAAGCCGGGCGTACACAAAATCGAGGTCGAGATCCTCCCTGACAAGCATCCTCAAAGCAAGGGTCATCAGTTCCAGGTCTGCATGATTCTGGCGGCGGGAGACTAGTCGAACTTCCCTCTATCCGATGTCATTTCTCGCCTTCATATTAATTTTCGCCTCGGCGGTTCTTCACGCCTCTTGGAATTTGCTTGCCAAGAAGAGTACGATGACGATTCCGTTTTATACGGTCATCTGTGCCTCTGCCTGCATTTGCTGGCTTCACGTCCAGTTTTGGACTCCGATCCGAGTCATCTCACTTCCAAGTTCTTTTTGGCTCCTCCTGGCTGCAAGCATTGCTTCCGACCTGGTCTACTGCCTTGGGCTTCTGGGCACGTACAAATATCTGGAAATGTCAACCGCATATCCCGTGATGAGATCGCTTCCAATCCTATTGACTGTTCTCCTCACCGCCTGCCTCGGACTTGGAGACAAACTCACTCTGCGCGCACTCTTCGGCATGACCGTCGTCTTCGCAGGATGCCTACTGATGCCACTTAATCGAATCGAAGACTTCTCGGTCAAAAACTACCTCAACAAAAAAATGGGTTTCGTGCTTCTGGCAGCGTGCGGAACAACGGGATATACGCTGTGCGACAAACAAGCACTAAAAGTCCTCGAGGAAACCCTACCGCAAATCTCCACCGCAATCAGAACCATGACCTATTATTCGACCAGGACCATCACGCTTACTTCGACGCTGCTCGTAATCATCGCAGCAACACCGAAAAACAGAACGATCCTGGCAAACTACATTCGAAACCGGGATTGGTCCCCGGTGCTTGCCGGACTCTTCGCGTCCGCCACCTATATCCTGGTGCTTTTCGCCATGAATTTCGTCACCAACGTCTCTTACGTACAGGTCTTCAGGCAACTGGGACTGCCAATTGGAATGGCGCTCGGAATCATCATCCTTAAGGAAAAATGCACGGCGACCAAGCTCGCCGGAATCGTACTTATCCTGGCAGGACTGGTCCTCACGGTCCTCTAGGCACAAAAAAACACGCGCCGCAATCTGCGACGCGTGAAGATATTGGAGCGGGTGAAGGGAATCGAACCCTCCTGGCCAGCTTGGGAAGCTGGAGCATTACCACTATGCTACACCCGCATTTGCGTAACTTCATTACAGTAATTCTTCTTTTTACTTTTGCAACTAAGGAGCCGTTAAAAAATCAAGTTGCCATTTCCGGTTTCTTTTGGCCGCCTTTTCTCCTGTCCTGCCAGTCGCGTATTGGAAAACACTTAAATATATCTTCACCTACACAAGCCCATGGGATGCCTAGCAATGAACTCGAAACAAGATTACGTCACCGCCCTCTGCCAATTCATCGACCAGTCCCCTTCGCAATTCCACGCCACAAGATCAATCGAAGCCTTGCTCGTTGAATCAGGATTCGCAAAGTTCGATGAAACATCCCATTGGAACCTGAAACCCGCCAAGAAATACTACGTGACCAGAAACGATTCAGCCATCATCGCTTTCGTAACCGCAAAAAAACCAAGCCCAGAAGCTGGCTTCAACATCGCAACGGCGCATACCGACAGCCCGGCGCCCAAACTCAAGCTCAAAGGGGCCTCCTTCACGGCAAACACAATCAGAATCCCAGTCGAAACCTACGGTGGTGACCTGCATTCCACATGGTTTGACCGACCGCTCGGCATCGCAGGACGCATCGCATACAAGGCGGAAGACGACACAATCCAATCCAAGCTGGTCAATATCCAACAGCCAATCGCAATCATCCCCTCACTGGCCATCCATCTCAATCGCAACGCCAATGCGAGCAACGAGATCAATGTCCAACAGCATATGGCAGCCTGCCTCGCAGGACAGAAAATCGAACAAGTCAACGAAACCATTGCAAAGGAAGCCGGACTCGAGCCAAGCCAAATCCTGGACGCAGAACTCTTCCTCTACGATTGCCAAAAGGCAACAAGACTCGGCGTCGATGACTCCCTCGTCTCAGCGCCAAGACTCGATAACCTCGCCTCATGCCATGCCCTAACCCTGGCAATCTCAGAAGCAAAACCAACAAAGCATACTCAAGTCGCAATATTCACAGACAATGAGGAAATCGGATCAAGAACCCCGCAAGGCGCACAATCCACATTCATCAATACGATCCTCGACAGAATTACGCTCGCATTCAGCGACAATCTCGAAAATACATTCATAGCCAGGGCAAACTCGACCCTGCTCTCAATCGATGCGGCCCATGCAGTCCATCCAAACTACGCCGACAAGCACGATCCGGCATACGCACCACAAATCAACAAGGGGATCGTCATCAAGGCAAATGCAGACGCCAAGTACGCAACAAACGCCGTAACGGCAGCCAACTTCAGAAATCTCTGCGCGAAAAATGGATTCCCCGTTCAGGACTTCATCAATCGCTCGGACATGCCTTGCGGCTCGACGATCGGGCCGATAACAGCCGCAAACCTCGGCTGCCAGGGACTTGACATCGGGGCGCCGCTTTGGGCGATGCACTCCGCCAGGGAAACTGCTGGAGCACTTGACCACAAGGTCATGATTGACGCAACACGGCTATTCCTCGCCAATCGTGGCTAGGCCAGCCTACTTCTTCGTTTCATTAAGATAGAATTCGAATCGACTCTGAATCCGTTCAATGAGGATTTTCGAGTTGGGGTGCGTGGCTTTGGCGTGTGCTTCTTGCAGGTATCCTCGAAGTTCCTCCTCGCGTCCCGTGTCGACGATCAGCTTGCGCGTCATCGTCACGGGACTTGAACCAATCGTCGAAGCTCCCGGATCCTTGAACCACTCCTCGCGTATGGCGCCATAGAATCGGTGCATTTCGGGACCGGCTTCCCTAAAGGCGCGATAGCAGAACGTCTTGTACAGGGTTTCCACATCCTGGCTCAGATCCCAAGTCAGGCGTTGCTGGACCCAAAGTTCGATCGCCGCATAATCCCAGACCAAGTATTGCTGGAATTCACTGTCCAGCCTGTCGCCCCACTCCAGGTTTGTGCCTTCCGAAAGCACGCCTTGGACATGCTCGTAGAACTCGGCAAAATCCAACTTGAGCGTATGCGCACGTGGTCTTGGGAAGTGCATTCCCAGGCAATTGTAGCCGTATGCTGTCATGTTTGGCGTCTTGTCGCGCCAGCGTTTCAGTCGTTCCATCCAGATATGGTTCTCTTCGGCGAAGATCGGATTCTTGTCATTCGCTCGTGGGTAGGGAGCGAAATTGGCAACCACATTGGATTCGATGGCGCATTTGGGCGGCTCGGCAGTCTGGAAATACGCCAGGACATGCAACGTGTAGTTCGGAAACTCGTCGCGCAATGCCCTGGCGGCGACATTGACAACCTTGAAGAACTGGGTTGACGCAAAAGACGGATCCGTACGGGAAACCCGTGTTCCGTCATCCAGCACCAAGTCCTTCTGGCATTCATCGCATTCGCACCAGAGCCATGTATCGTCCAACGAAATCTGAATTCCGGTCACGTCACGGGGCATTCGCCTCGCCATATCCAGGAGATTGTCCGCAAAAACCTTGCCCATTTGAGGATTTGTGAAGCAGAGATTGCATGCGCTGTCACGACGCTTCCCGCGAATCAACGAATACAGTTCCGGATATTCGGCAAACGGATGGCTTGACTTCACGAACGTCCCCACATTATGCCCACCATGGAACCAGAACATCGGCGAACCGTACTTCTTGGCACTGGCAAAGGCCCAATAGTTGTTCCCCCCGCCAGCCGTCATGTAGTTTCCACGATTCCTCGTCATCCAAGCCTGGTTCGTCTCGCCGAAGCAACCAAAGCCACGGTACTTCGACGACGGTACCTCAAGAACATCTTGACCCCATACCAACACCAATTCGTCGCGTTTGGAAAACACGGTCCCAAAATCAGGGTTCGGACGCGCCCAAATGATGTCCGTGTTGTTCTCCAACAAGGCATACAATCCGTTCAGCACCCCCTTGTCGCACGCCCCGAATATCCGCAAATCGTTACCGACGCGCCGTATCGCGTACCCATCCTTGCCCGCCAAGCGGCGAATGTCATCACGGTACTCCATGCCGACATTCAAGACCTGCGAACAGGCACGACCCAGCACAAGCTTCGTCACTCCCTCGGTTTCGGTCGCAGGATTGATCGGCAATTCGACTCCGGTCATCTCCTTGACGTACCGCTGGAAATCCAGCGCCGCAGTCATCACGCAAGCCTCCGAGTAGGACTCGTTGACACGAAGCTCAGCCAACGCCTTGCCATCGCGAACCAGCACGATAGGCTCATCGAAACGATGCCCCGAGGGAGCGCCCATAAGGTTACTTCCATCACTGTAGTCCACGGCGAAAGCATCGACGAAGCGACGCCAATCCGCCATCTTCCTGGCATACTCCGCATCAAGCCTAGTTCCCGCAACACGGGACTTGCTTAGCTTGACGTTCGCAACCAAGTACGTCAACTTGCTACCCTCGTCAACTTCCTCGTGACGCCAATTCGCCAAGCCAATCGAAATGCCTCGGAAACAGCGCGGATTGAACGCATCATGCTCCTCCAGCGAAACCCTGGCATGATACCAAACGCCTTTCTGGATCGGCGTGTCAACCAAGCCAATCGCACGCTTGAACGGGAATTCGCACCTCAAATCCGCAGCCCCGGGACGACGGGACGAATGGAGATAGCCATAGCACATGAACAAGGGCTGGCTCTCCAACATGAAGTCAAACTCAAGAGTCCCGTACTCAGACCCATCAAACTCCTCCGGGAAATAATGGCTGATATTGCCACCGACAGGAGTCTCGACCCGTATCGCAGGATGCTCGACATCGCCGATCGTCACACGACAAGACTCCATCCGAGCACGACCATCATCTATCCCCAACCGCCACGATTCAAGTTCAAGGGGTATGACCCTGCCATGCAAAAAAACGCAATTCGACAATGCCACAACCAATACGAACCAAATCGGGCTTCTCACTGGACTCACCTCACATCAAGACAATATCCGCGAATATCGGCGAATGATCAGACGCATCTAACGCATCCTGATCCAAAATCACATGCTCGCGCGGATCCCCATGGTGGGAACACTCGGGAGAGGCGACGTCCGCAATTTCCTGGGCCGACTCGAAACCAAAGGAACGCAATACGGCAAACGCATCGGAAGAAATGTTGCAGTTGAAATCGCCGCCGCCGACAACTGGGCAATTGTATTTCTTCGACACCTCCAACAGGCACTTTGACATCACCTCGGCATTCACCGTCCTGATGTAATCGTGCTCGGGGCCGCCCTTGTACCAATAATGCGTCGAATAACTGCAGAACACCTTCCCCGTGACCTTGTCCTTGAACACGCCCCACGTCACGCATTTGCTCCGGTCAAGCTTGGCGTGATACCTGACCCAACCGCTGTCCACCAACTCAAGCCGCGACTTCTTGTACAGCAAAGGAGTGTAGTTGAAATCATTGCCCTTCGGATTGCCGTCGACCACCCCGTACTCCTCGCTCAAGCCAGGAATCAACTTGGAAGCCCACCACTTGCGGCATACCTCCTGCAACGCCAAGACATCCGGCGAATAGCGCTTGAATATAGCCAAAAAGGCATCCTCGCGCTCAACGGCAGGATTCCCAAAATACTCGCCCCAAATGTTCGACGCCATGACACGCAACTCGGCGCCCGAAGTCAACTCGATTCCCTGGCTCATACATGCTCCTGATAAAACAAACATTCCAATTACAGATAAAAATAAAGTCTTTTTCATGACTTGTACCCCAAATACTTATTTCGCAAGACCATCGATCACAGGACGATAAATCCAGTCCTCGCCCTCTAAAAACACCATCCTGGTCGCACCTCCATTTGGAGCGTGCAATACCGTCATCTGGCGACCATCAAACGTCTTGAACCGACTGGCGTGCCCGCCATCGACGCAGAAAATCGGATCCTTGAGATGAGTCCATGGTCCCAACACCTTCCCCGTCGTGGATTTCGCCAATCCAGTCGTGTACCCGCTGAGGCTTGTACTGCTCCAGAGCATCAGCAACTCGCCATCGTGCTTGAACAGGAACGGACCATCAGTGATATACCTCTTCTGCCCAGGACCAAGTCCCCAAGGAGCATTCGAACCCTTGAACAGCGTCGTCGATGGACCGATCGCCTTGCTCAAGTCGTCCGACAGCGGGATTGCCTCGATCGTCCCGTCCTGGATATCAAGCCATTCGTGGCAATAGACCATCCATGGCTTGCCCTCCTCAACCCATAGGGTTCCATCGAGGCACAGCCAGTCCGCCGGTGTCTGGGGAAATTCGCTGATTGGCTCGAAGGGACCTTCCGGCGTATCCGCCCTCATGATTTGCGTTCCGCGCTTGCGGGTATCCGAGTTCATCGTCGCAAACAAGTAGAATTTCCCTTTGTACTCATGGACCTCAGGTGCCCAGAATTGCTTGGTCGCCCAAAAATCCTTCCCTGGGACAAAGGCGGGAAACGGTCCTTCCCACATGTTCAGGTCCTTGCTCTTGTAGTACCCGAAGCAGGGCTTGTTCTTCCCTTCGCTCTTGTACGAACAACTCGCATAAAGGTAGTAGGTCTTGTTCGCCTGCCACGGGACAATGAACGGATCGCGGATCTTCATCGAACTCCGATGACGCACAGCCACCGGCACAGACATCTCAACACCATATGACATTGAGCAGAAGACCAAAAAAATATTGATCAGGAAACCTAGATAACGCATCGAATACTCCTGATTTTACTGCCCAGGTTTTATGAACGAACCAATCATCAAAAATCCTGCCTATTAGTCTTATTCATGAGCCATGCTCCAACGATTACTTCGCAAGGCCATCGATCACGGGACGATAGATCCAGTCCTCGCCCTCCAAAAACACCATCCTGGTCGCACCTGAATTCGGAGCGTGCAATACCGTCATCTGGCGACCGTCAAACGTCTTGAACCGACTGGAGTGCCCGCCATCGACGCAGAAAATCGGATCCTCCAGCTGAGTCCACGGTCCCAATACCTTCCCTGTCGTGGATTTCGCCAAACCGGTCGTGTACCCGCTAGGACCGAAGCTGCTCCAGAGCATCAGCAACTCGCCATCGCGCTTGAACAGGAACGGACCGTCAGTCACATACGTCTTCCGCCCAGGACCATTCCCCCAAGGCGCGCTCGATCCCTTGAACAGCGTCGTCGAAGGACCGATCGCCTTGCTCAAGTCGTCCGACAGCGGGATAGCCTCGATTGTCCCATCTTGGACATCAAGCCATTCATGGCAATAGACCATCCATGGCTTGCCTTCCTCAACCCATAGGGTTCCATCGAGGCACAGCCATTCCGCCGGTGTCTGGGGGAATTCGCTGATTGGTTCGAAGGGACCTTCCGGCGTATCCGCCCTCATGATCTGCGTTCCACGCTTTCGGGTCTCCGAGTTCATCGTCGCAAACAAGTAGAATTTCCCTTTGTACTCATGGACCTCAGGCGCCCAGAAATCCTTGGTCGCCCAGAAATCCTTCCCTGGGACAAAGGCAGGGAACGGTCCTTCCCACATGTTGAGGTCCTTGCTCTTGTAGTACCCGAAGCACCGCTTGTTCTTCCCATCCTCGCCCTTGTATGAACAACTTGCATAAAGGTAGTAGGTTTTGTTCGCCTGCCATGGGACAATGAACGGATCGCGGATCGCCATCGAACTCCGGTGACGCACAGCCACCGGAACAGACATCTCAACGCCATAGGACATCCCTGCACTGCAGACCAAAAAAATACTGCCCAAGAAACCGAGATAACGCATCGAATGCTCCTTATTTTATTACCTAGTGCTTATGAACTAACCAATCATCGAAAATCCTACCTAAAATACCACAACTCGCAGAAAAAACCATGATTCCCATGCATTTCATGGCATCGTAGGTCACATGTCTCACTTGTGCCACAATTCCTTTACCCAAAGCATTCCTCAGGCAAAATATTTCGGAATGCCTCCCATACTTGGCTGCGCGTGTATCCAAGTTCGCCGTTGACTTCACTTTGGATTGAGCGAAGCCTTGGTGCGCTCATCAACGTTGGCACAACAACCTGCCAGTCTATAGTTCCCCTTCCTGGCAAGTCATGGGTATCAGTACTGGAATCATTATCGTGAAGATGGGCGGTGACTATGTGCGGAAGCATGATATCCAACGTGTCATCGCGCCAAGGAACCTCGCCGTAATGCCTCCAAATGCCGAACATCCATCCGCAGGAACGCAATCCCGATGCGGAAATGACATTGGCATGACCCGCGTCAAAGCACAAGCCTAGCCAAGGAGACTTGAAGTGCTCCACAATACGGCATAGTTCATCCGGCATTGCCGGCGGTCCCCAGATGTTTTCAAGGGCGATGACTATCGACAATTCTTCTGCCAGCGGAAGCAATTCCTCCAAAGACGCCAGAATGTAGGCACGCCAGTTTTCCAATGGTTGCGGGTCGTATGTGGGATTGGACCAACTTTCGGCATGCAAGGAACAGGTATCGGCGCCCAATTCCGAGGCTATTTTCAGAGTCATCGCCACGCGTTCCAACATTCTTTTTCTGTCTCCCTCAAAGGGCAGCGATATTTCCTCGCCTTCCATCCATGCCCCATGGGCACAGCGGCATAGGATTCCGCGCGAACGGAATAATGGAAGCACCTTCGGGTACAACTCCATGCGATCCAGCAAATAGCTAAGCAAAGTTGACTCCAACGTGACTTCCCTGATGCCATTCTGTACGGCAATATCAAGCTTGCTGGCTATGCTTTCAAGGGTGATTGCTTCCCCAAATGCCAGATAATCCACAAAAGGCACCCGCTTCACGTTGCTACCGCTCCTTTCCATCAGTGGAACAATCCGCTGCACCCGCACGGCGACGGATGATTTCAACTTTTCCATCGGAACTCATGTCGTCCAACCCCCACCCGGATGCCTCCGCCGCCTCGAAAATTGCCTTCTTGGCCACATAGTGCGCAATCAGCAAACCCCAGAACTCCTGCCTCACCAACACAGGCGTCTTGCTTCTGAGTCCTTTCGAGATTCCTCCCATGATGTATGCCTGAAGCTCGTCATGCGCCTGCTCCGCTTCCCAGCACTCGTGGCACAGCATGGCTAGTTCCGATGCGGGATAGGCGCTTTCGTCCAACAATGAAGTAACCAGCCGCCCTTCACCGACAATCTTTCGCCCCCTGGCGTAGATGCAGTAGTCGATGACCCGGACGGTCGCCTCCGACCCTTCCTGCCCTTCCATCTTGTTATGCCCCATCGTCGCCAAGTAGCTGCCGTCCCCAAGGTTCTCGCAAGGCAACAGCGGCATGGTGTCCTTGGCTCGGAAAAGGAAATGGGAGTCGCGTTCGACGACCGCAAGCATGCTTCGGCTGCTGGGATTGGACCAGTCTCCCAGCAGGAGTGTCCGGGCGGGTAGGCGCCCCAGGAGCGCATCGACTGACTTCGCCTCAGGAACGTCCTTGCCGAGGGAGTCGGCTATCTCGGCGTCGAATATGCACCGGGAACCCACTTCCACGAGCGCGTTGAAGCGGAGCTTGGGACGGTTCCCCCCGTCATTGGCTATTGGATATTCCTCCTTGATCGCCTGCTCGTCCGGGAGGTCGAGGTCGATGCTGTCGATTGCAACGAGACGAAGATCCCTGAAAAAAGACCAGGGATTTGGCGAGCCGGCATCGACCAGAGGCTTGCAGACACGATTGAATAGAAGGCGCATGACCTCGTCGCCCAGGCGGGTGCGGCCCTGCGATATGGCGGACTCGCAGGCAGTCCCACTGAAGCAACCGGGGAATATCTTGGTCAGCCCGTTGAGAACGAACTTCAACACCTCGGAGGTCGAATGGGCGGTGAAAACACTGAGGAAAATGACATAGTAGATGAGAAGCTCGACAGGTAGCTTCCGTTGCCGGAGGGTCTTCTTGGAGCTTGCGGCCATCGCCTCCTCGATGGCGGAAACCGGTACCGTCTTCACCAGGGTGGCTATGGTGGCTTGGTCGCAGGGACTGAGTGATTGAAAGGTTTTTTTGGTTCGAGCCATGGCGCTATCTCTATTGTGGTTTTGCCAATGTACATTGAATCGGAATGTTGGTAATATAATATGGAGAATAGAAAAAATGCCTTGCCAGACCCGTCCGTCGTAGTACAACGTACGAAGGAGGATGTTTTTTGCTCTGATTCCAAGCTGTTTTGTAAAAAATAAAAAAAATCACAAAATCAATTTGCATTCCCCAGAAATGGACATATATTAAAATTGGTTTTATTAAAGATTTGTTATCATTACAATAAACATGAAGAAGTTTATCTGCACCGTATGTGGTTACGTTCACGAAGGCAACGAGCCACCCAAGTTCTGCCCCCAGTGCAAAGTCCCTGCTGAAAAGTTCAAGCTTCAGGAAGCAGGCAAGTTGGCTTGGGCTTCCGAGCATGTTCTCGGCGTTGCCGCTGGATCAGATCCCGAGATTCTGAAAGGTCTCAGGGCCAATTTCGAAGGCGAGTGCACCGAAGTCGGAATGTACCTTGCCATGAGCAGGCAGGCCGAACGCGAGGGCTATCCTGAAATCGCGGAAGCATTCAAGCGCTACGCTTTCGAGGAAGCCGACCACGCTTCCAGATTCGCTGAACTCCTGGGCGAAGTCCTGACGAACAGCACTGAGAAAAACCTCCAGCTTAGGGTGGACGCCGAAAATGGCGCTTGCGCAGGCAAGACCGATATCGCAAAACGCGCCAAGGAATTGGGCTATGACGCGATCCACGACACTGTCCATGAAATGGCCAGGGACGAAGCCAGGCACGGCTGCGGTTTCGCAGGATTGCTCAAGCGCTACTTTGGTAAGTAAATCAGTTCTTTGACTACGTAAACATTGTTCCGAGGAGATTACCCATGGCAGACATCACCAAACAAAAGATTGTCGAACAGCTCAAAGAAGCTGGGGTGTCTCCCTCGGAACAACGTATCGCCGTGTTTTCGTTCTTGCACCATAACCACATCCATCCCACGGCGGACACCATTTACCAAAGCTTGAGTCCGGACTACCCTACGTTGTCCAAGACTACGGTCTATAACACGCTGAAACTTTTTGTCGCCAAGCGCCTAATCCAAGTCGTTGCCATCGAAGATGGTGAACTTAGGTTTGATGTCAACACCGACTTCCATGCGCACTTCAAATGCCGCGAATGCCTGGAGGTCATCGACCTGTTTGACATACCGGAACCGCAATGCCCGACGGAAACGCAGCTGATCGCAGAATCAACGCAACTTAACTTCTACGGAATCTGCGACCAATGCAAGGGCAAGCTAGAAGAGCAAAGCTAATTACTTTTGCTCCATGCGAGCCGATTTTTCAGCATGCAAGCGTTCAATGAGTTTGCTGAATGGCGCCCATTCCTTATAGGTCGAGCATTTGAATTCCTTGCCCAAATTCGTAAGGTTGGCCAGGATATCATCATAAGAGGGCAATTGGATGCCCTTTGCTTTCGCCTCCTTGCCGACCTCCCCATAGCGCAGCAACGTGACCAATTCCACTGTGGCGGACAGTCTTGCCACCCGCCGATTCGTAGCCTGATCCGAAGCCGTCGCTGCCAGGGCCCGTGCAAACAGTTCTCGTCCTTCCAGGATGTCATTGGCTGTCAACCACTTGTCCGTTCTTTCGCCATAGACTCCAATCCAGACATCTTGACGTTTTTTCGCCGTTTCCAGCAAATCGATGTACTGCCGGACAAATGGCGCCCCTGCTCCGCACATGCCTGCCAGCCACTCGTCAATCAACTTGGAATTGTCCAAATCGGGATTCCAGGTCAACTTAGCCAGCAGATAGGTCCTCAGCTCCTCGAATTCGGCCAACGTACCAAAGGGCAGCTGGGCATACACGCCATGCACTCCGTGCTCACGATATGTGCGCATCGCATCGCCCATCGTGAACAAATTCGGCATCGGGAGCAAGAAATTCCCGAATGTGGCGTAGTAATCCCAGATATAGACTTGGTTGTTGCTCAGTTCGCTCCAACGTTTCAGGAACGGGTTGTGCCTTGCCGTCGCCGCAGGAGGAATGCCGTGGTTCCGATCCAGCATCGCGAAGACGACGCCGGCATTCTCGGCTAGTTTAAGGTCTTTCGGGGGACGCTCAGTCGGCCAGTACGCCAGAATCATGATCCGAACCTTTGGGAATTCCTCCGCCACCGCATTTGCGACCTTGTTGGCGACATGGATGCTCAATGCGGAAATGGCGTCGCCCTGCTCGGCTTTCAATGCAGTGCACGAGCCGCATTCGCAGCAGGCATCGTTGTCAGGCAATGCGACAGACAAGAATCTGCGATTGGGCTCCTGCCGAAGCTTCTCGCGAACTTCCTTGACCAACTGCGCCAATGCCTCTTCATTCGTCATGCAAATTTGCTTTGCAACACGCTGGCCTTCCTTTTTCCGCCACGCATACCATTCAGGATGAGCCTCAAAGTACGTCTTCCCTTTCAGATAGATCGACGCCAAGGACTGGTTCATATCCATCGCAAAGCTCCCGCCATGGGCCTCAGGGATAGGTTTCGCCCACATATCGCCATTCAAACGCACCTTTGCGCTCCATATTCGATGGGTATGGCTGCTCTCGCTATAGGCCTGGCGCAAAACAAACGGTGACGAGTACTGAATGTCAAGCTTGTCGACGACCACATCCTCCCGAGACGGAACCAGCTCGTACGTCGGCGAATAGAACCGCACTCCGAGCAATTCCAGCAACTCATACGCAGCATACAAGACCCCGCGAGGCAACGTTCCCGAGACGATCAAGCAATCGTTCCCGACGCTCTTCAAGACGATCCCATCGCCTTCAACAGCATACTCTCCCAAAACATCAACAAAATCAGGTGCCTTCCCAACAAGAATCCGATTGCCCGACACAGGACGTTTGCGAACCAAATCCAACTCAGCCCCGCTGATCTGCCTCACGTAATCAACAAGCTCACTCGCCGCCTGTAACTCCGGCAACGACGCCTCTTCCGATACGTACACAACGGCTTTTCCAACGCCATCACGAACCAAATCCATTCCAAACCCCATGGACGACACCCCCAAGACAAACATCACCAAAAAAATGTGCCTTGCCATTCCATTGTCTCCTGCTTCAAATGACCCTTGACTCACCCGTTCCCGGATTTGATCGCCTCCAGTTCCTCCCAACGCGCATACAATCGCTCAACCTCTTGACGCGCCGATTCCAATTGCTCGCTCAATTCCCGCGTCTGTTGACCGTACTTCGAATGGAAATCCGGAGACATAAACATGTTCTCCAACTCACTGACAGCAAACTCGGCCTCCATGATCGTTTCCTCGATCGCCTCCAACTCGCGCTGCTCATTGAACTTCAACCTCCGAGCTGCCGTAGGCTTCGATGCCTCGTCACGCTCCGCCTGGGCTTCACGTTGAGCGGCAACCTCCGCACTGCGTCGAGCTGCGTCACGCTCAGCACGCTTTTGGGCATAGTATGTCCAACCACCAGGCTGAAAAAACGTCTCCCCGTCACCCTCAAACGCCAAGATGTGGCTGCATACGCGATCCAAAAAGTACCTGTCGTGGGAGACGATCACGACACAACCGCCAAACCCGATGAGCGCTTCCTCCAAAATCCGCAATGTCGGCAAATCCAAATCGTTCGTGGGTTCGTCCAAGATCAGGAAATTCCCGCCAACCTTCAGGTTCTTCGCAAGCACCAACCGATTTCGTTCGCCGCCGGACAACTGACCGACCTTCGTGTTGATTTCGTCATCCTGGAACAAATATCCCTTCAGGTACGACCAGATATTCAGCTTGCGCCCGTCGAACAAAACGAAGTCGTTTCCTTCCCCGATTTCCTCATAGACCGTCTTCTCGTTGTTCAACGTCATCCGATGCTGGTCGGCATAGTTGAACTGGGTCCTCTCGCCTATCCGAACATTCCCTGAATCAGGCGCCAATAGCCCCTGCATCACCTTCAGCAACGACGTCTTGCCCAAGCCGTTGCGACCAACGATCCCCAACTTCATCCCCGGCTCAAAAGCCAAGCTCAAGTCCGAAAACAACAACTTCCCGCCCAGTGACAACGATACGCCGTTCAACTCCAAAATCACATTCCCCGTCGGAGCTGGCGGCGGAATGATCATCGACACATCCTGGCTGCGACGCAACGCCTCCTGGTTGTACGCCGCCTCAAAGCGCTGTACCCGCGCTTGCTGCTTCGTGCCACGGGCAGAAGGGGCTCGACGTATCCAGTCAATCTCCCGCCGGATAAACGCCAAACGCTTCTCCTCAAGCAACTCCGCCTCAGACTCACGCTCGGCCTTTTTCAACAGAAAATCAGAGTAGTTCCCTTCGTAATGATACAGCTGACCATGGTGCAACTCAAGGATCTTCGTCGAAGTCCTGTCCAAAAATGCCCTGTCATGGGTCACGTACAATATCGTGCCATTTGACTTCAAAATCGCATTCTCCAACCATGCAATCGTCTCGGCGTCAAGATGGTTCGTAGGCTCGTCCAACAACAAAAGCTCAGGGTAGTCGATCAAGGCGCGACAAAGCCCGACGCGACGCTTCTCCCCGCCCGACAAGTCATCGACCAGCCGATCCGCATCAGGAGCCGACAATGAACTCAAAAGCGATGCCAGCCGGGTTTCCAGGTTCCAGCCGTCACGCGCCGTGATTTTCAGTTCCAGCTCGTGGACATCCACATTCCCTGTAGGGTGTTCGTACAGATCCAGCAAGCCAAGGATGTCGCTAGCGCCTTCCAACACGTTTTCCCGAACCGTCTTGCCCGGAGTCAAATCAACTTCCTGGGGCAAATACGCCGCACGGATTCCCTTTGTCAACGCCACCTCGCCCGTGTAGAAATGCTCCTGACCGGCCAATATCTTCAAGAACGTGGATTTTCCACATCCGTTTCGACCGATCAACCCAACACGTTCGCCCGCGTGCAACAGAAAATCCTGATTGTCAATAAGAACAGTATCCGCAATATGGACATGCAATTGCGTTGCAGTAAGTACGACTTCCATCTTCAGATTTTACTTGTTGAGTTCATCCGCCTTCAATTGCGCCTTCAGGCACAATTCCGCCGCCTTGAAGGCGTGCTCCTGCGTCATCGCTTCGGAGGTTCCTGCCAGGCAGTCGCGAATCAGTTGGCCGAAAAAGGGATGCCCAATCGTTCCGCGAGCATCAAGCCTTACTTCCTGCTGCTTGTCAAACAAGTAAAGCTGGTTCCCCCCGAAATCCTGCGCAATATCAATGTTCTTCCGCAATTCGATCGTTCCTTCGGTTCCCATAATCATCGTCCTGCCATCGCCCCAGGATCGCAAGCCATCGGGCGTGAACCAATCGACGCGGAAATAGAACGAGGCCCCGTTGTCGCCTGTCATCATCGCCTCGCCGAAATCCTCCAATTCAGGAAACTCGGGATGACCGACATTACTTACGCGCGCAAAGTCAACAGACGCATCACGAGCGCCAGTATATTGCAAAAACTGCTCGCACTGATGAGAGCCAATGTCACACAAAATTCCGCCATATTGAGCTTTCTTGAAAAACCAATCCGGACGCGACGAGGGCTTGCCCATGCGATGGGGGCCCAACCCGATCACCTGAATGACCTTCCCGATTGCACCTTGGCGAATCAACTCATCAGCCAGCATCGAGCATTCCGATGACAAGCGCTCGCTGTAGTAAACCATATATTTCAATCCAGTCTTAGACACCATTTCCCGCGCACGAGCCAACTGATCCAAATCAGTAAACGGGCATTTGTCTGTGAAATAGTGCTTCCCCGCCTCCATGCTTCGGAATCCCAATTCCGCCCGATTGCAAGGGACGTCCGCCGCCGCAACCATCTTCACGTCGTCATCCTCAAGCAATTCCTCAAGGCAACGGGCAATCTTCGCCCCTGGATAGCGAGCCGCCATCCGTTCGCACTTGGCCATGTCGCGGTCATACACCCACTTCAGCGTGGTGCCCGCCTGGACCAGCGACGACACCATCCCATCGATATGCCCATGCTCCATCGCCGTTGCCGCAATGGTGAATTCGCCTTCACCGCAGACCTTGCCGCTGCGAGGCTCGATCCTGTACTGGCTTCCATCAATCTTCCGCAATTCGCTCAATGTGACCAAACCCATTGTAATCTCCTTTTGATGTTGGATTTCCTATTGGCAAACGCAATAACATAATCCAAATTGCGCCAGTTGAAAGAAATCCAAACGCATGGGGCAGCGCTCCCTGCAACTTTTTAACCTAAAAAAGCAATTAACGCCACGGCAACCTGAGTACGAGCACCCCGGGTGCCAATCACATGAATTATGAATTATGAATGCTGAATTATGAATGACTTGTCCGACCTGTCCGACCCCGTCCGACCCCGTCCGACCCCGTCCGACCCCGTCCGACCCCGTCCGACCCCGTCCGACCCGTCCGACCCCGTCCGACCCGTCCGACCCGTCCGACCCGTCCGACCCGTCCGACCCGTCAGACTAGGAGCGCGTCATTTTCAGCCTCTTAACCGGTGACATCCTCTGAGTACGAGCACCCCGGGTGCCTGTTCTTAAACTGTTGTCATGACACCAGCTGCTTTTTTAGGTTTTACATTGTTTTTACAGCAAAAAAAAGGGTTCCTTCCACTTTGGAAGAAACCCTGACAGCCATCGATTGTGTTCCGGCTTATTTTTCCTTCTTGACCCCAACCAGCAAGTAATTCACGCGCTTGCCCGTGAACTCCACCTGTTTGCCTTCCTGTGGTTGCGGCAGGAACGGGCTGACCAAAGCCCATTTCAACTTCCCAAACCGATCAACCATCGCCTGAAGATCACGATCGACAATTCCCTCAAACAACGCTGTAATACGGTCGCCCTCCCGTTCCAAACGGCATTTCCCGGAGGCTTCAAGTCGTCCCAACTCCGTCAATGCCTGCTCCATGTCATCAAAACTCCATACATGCTTGATGTTGTCACGCAATTGGAACCCACCATTTTGACGGGCAGATGACGCTTGAGACGACTTCAAGCGACCAACTTCAACAACATTCCCGGCACCTACGCTGCCATGTAGACGAGACATGTCAGTGGAAAAACTCAAAGCCGAATCAGACAAACCAATCGTCATGCCTTGAGATGCCTCCGCCTCGACCTCGGCAACCTCAACCGAAGAAGCAAGCTCGGCAACTGCAGCCGCAGGAGCGGGTTTTGCCTTTGCAACCAAGGGAGCGGCATCCGCAACTGCAGCCGAAGGAGCGGGTTTTGCCTTTGCAACCAAAGGAGCGGCATCTGCAACTACAGCCGAAGGAGCGGGTTTTGCCTTTGCAACCAAAGGAGCGGCATCTGCAACTACAGCTGAAGGAGCTGTGTCAGCTTGCGCAACCATTGCTGGAGATGGGCTATCCTCAGCGGAAAGCTCATCCGTTCCACTATGGTAAAAAACAGTTACGCCCAAAAACAAAGCAAGACATGCAGCGCAACCATAACCTATGCGACGCCATACCTCGGCGCGACGCCATATCGGGAATGGACGTATGCGCTCTCCAATACCGGGACGACGGCATGCGGACAAAATCCTGTCTGACAAGTCAGGAGGCGGAATGCTCAGCCTGTCTAGACAATCCGTTATCCGACGATATCCCGCAACAATCTTCCCGCATTCCGGACACTCGCGTATGTGTTCGGATACAACTTTCCACTCGCCTTTCAACTCGACGCCTGATCGCTCCATGTCCACAAATTCGCTCAACGTCGATTTATCTGGACAATTCTTCTTGATTTCAGTCATCGTTAAACTCCCAATTTGATTCGCAATTCTTCACGTGCCCGATTGATTCGCGACTTGACAGTTCCGATCTTGCATCCAAGCAACTCTGCAATTTCCTCGTAACTCAATCCCTTGACATTACGCAGCATCAGAGCTTCTCGGTACACATCGGGCAACTTTTCCATTTCTTCGCGCGTCCGCCTTTCCAACTCCGCAACCTGGAGCGCCTCGTCGGGAGTCATTCGGTCATCTGACACTTCGCGGTAGAGGGCGTCGTTGCCATCGGTCCCGTCTATGGGCGCCTGAAGGCTGTCGGTCACCTTGCTTCCGCGGCTCTTGTTCCAACGATACTTGTTTTTTGCAAGATTCGTGGCGATTCTATACATCCATGTACTGAACTCGGAATCGCCGCGAAACTTATCCAGGGCGCGATAAACTCTAATGAACACGTCTTGAGCAACTTCCTCTGCGTCCTCGCGATTGCCAAGGAGTCCATATGCAATTGCATAGGCGCGACCCGAATGCCGCCGCACCAAGGCGTCAAAGGCACTCTCATCGCCGCGTTGGAAACGCTCAACTAGTTCACGATCGTCTATCATACGTCAATTTGGACAAGTCAAACCAATTCGGGTTCCATCAAATTGAGAAAAAACTTCAAGTGGTTCCTAAGGAGCCGTTCAAAAATTAAGTTTACATTTCCGGTTTCTTTTGGCCGCCTTTCCCCCGTCCTGTCAGTCGCGTATGCGCATACGCTCTTTCCAGGGCAGGGGAAAAACAGCTCAAAACAATTCCGTAACTGTTGCCTTAATTTTTGAACGCCTCCTAAACGAAGACAGGACGAAAAAGCGATGCCTTTCCGCCCTGCCCTAAGGAATTGCTACGGTGCCTTGCGCGTCACGACTCCCCTGATTACAGCGCGCACTTGACGATTCCCAGGAAGTCGGCCGCCTTCAATGAAGCGCCGCCGATCAGGCCGCCGTCGATATCGGGTTGGGCAAGCAGGCCAGCCGCATTGCCCGGCTTCATGCTGCCGCCATAAAGGATACGGGTGTTCTCCGCCACGCAGGGGCACTTGAACATCGACTTCAGAAGGTTGCGGACAAAGGCGTGAACGGCCTGGGCTTGCTCGTCAGTGGCGACCATGCCGGTGCCGATCGCCCACACGGGTTCGTAGGCCAAAACGACATTCTTCATGTCGTCGGCAGTCACATCCGCCAAGGCAGCGCGAACCTGACGTTCGACAACGGCTTCGGTCTTGTCGCTTGCACGCTCTTCCAGCGTCTCGCCAATGCAGACAATCGCCACAAGACCATGCTTCAAAGCGGCCTTCGTGCGCTTGTTGACTGTCTCATCCGTCTCGCCAAAGTACTGGCGACGCTCGCTGTGGCCGATAATCACATGGGTCACGCCGGTTTCTTTCAGCATTGCACCGCTGATTTCGCCCGTGTAGGCGCCATTTTCAGCCCAGTGGATATTCTGTGCGCCGACCTTCAACGCGGTTCCGGATGCTTCGGCAACTACGGCGCTCAACGTCGTGAACGTGGGGCAGACAACGACTTCGGGGGCTTTCTCGTTCTGGCAGCAGCAGCCACCGCATTGCGCCTTCAAATCCTTGATCAACGCAACGCCTTCGGCGGCCGTGTTGTTCATCTTCCAATTGCCAGCAATCATGTATCTTCTTGACATCTCGGTCTCCAAATTCTAGTTTGATTCAAGGCTTGCGGATGGCGAACGACTTCGAACGCCATCCGACTTTCGCCAAAAGCAACTCAAATTACTTGTCGTCCAATGCATCGCATCCGGGAAGAACCTTGCCTTCCAGGAACTCAAGGCTTGCGCCACCACCAGTCGAAATGTGCGACATCTTGTCGGCGAGACCGCTCTGGTTCACGGCGCTGACAGAATCGCCACCACCGATGATGCTGACGGCGCCGCTGGCCGCAACAGCTTTGCAGACTCCCATCGTGCCGCCGGCAAACTTGGGCATCTCAAAGCAGCCCATCGGACCATTCCAGACGATCGTCTTCGCACCTGCGATCTCGGCCGCATAGGCCTCAACCGTCTTCGGACCGATATCAAGAGCCATCCAACCGGCAGGAATGTCATTGCCGACAGTCTGCGTCTTGGCATCGTTGTCAAAGGCATCTGCGGCGATATTGTCCACCGGGAGCATGAATTTGACGCCTGCGGCCTTTGCCGCAGCGAGGGTCTCTTTTGCCGTATCGAGCAACTCGTCTTCGCAGAGGGACTTGCCGATGTCATGGCCCTTGGCCTTCAGGAACGTGTAGGCCATTCCGCCGCCGATCAGGATCGTGTTGACCTTCTTCATCAGGCTGCCGAGCACTTCCAGCTTGCCGGAGACCTTTGCGCCGCCGATGATCGCAACAAACGGACGCTTGGGATTCTCGACGGCATTGCCGAGATAATCCAATTCCTTCTGCATCAGGAAACCGGCAACGCAAGGGCCGCCCTTCGCCTTCATGTACTTGCAGATCGAAGCCGTGGAGGCGTGGTCGCGATGTGCCGTACCGAACGCGTCGTTCACGTAGACTTCGCCATAGCTGGCCAACTTCTCTGCCATCGCCGCCTTCGCTTTCTTCATCTCGGCCTTCTTTACCGCATACTCTTCGTCGCTCATGCCTTCTTTCTGCTTCGCCTTGCCTTCTTCGGCGGCATAGAAGCGGGTATTCTCCAGCATCAGGACCTGGCCAGGCTTCAAGGCGGCAACTTCCGCATCGGCCTTCTGGCAATCGGCGGCGAACGCAACCGGCTTGCCCAGCTTCGTCGCCAAGTAGTCCGCTACGGGCTTCAAGCTGAATTCCTTCTCGTAGCCCTTGCCGGATGGACGGCCAAGATGGCTCATCAAAACCAAAGCGGCGCCCTGCTCCAAAACATACTTGATCGTCGGCAAGGCAGCAAGAATTCGAGTATCGTCAGTAATCTGCTGCTGATCGTTCAGCGGAACGTTGAAGTCAACGCGCATAACGACTTTCTTGCCTTTAACGCAAATGTCCTTAACTGTCTTCTTGTTCATTGTTTTCTCCATCAAATGACTAACACAATATCAAACTAGATATAAAAATATCTAAATTAAAGTCGGAGTTTAATATAACGCTTTTGTCATCATTTTTCCAGTTTTGTCATTCTGCCGGGCAAACTTCATCCAGGCAGTACTTGCCGAGGACGGGCGGTTCCCTCTGGAACCACTTTCCGTTTGTGAAGTCCGGGACTGCCACTGGTGCGGATCCCATTGCGATCGAATCTTCGCTCAGGCAGGTGACTGCCATCCATGCCGCCGTGTCATAGACGTCGATCGGCGTTTGTGTTCCTGCCTTGACGGCTTCGACGAACGCCCTCAGAACGAGGTAGTCCATGCCGCCGTGTCCTCCCTTGACGCCTTCGGAGCGATACCACTTCCAGAGCGGGTGCTCGTACTTTTCATAGTAGTTGTTCAGGCTTTCCCAGGCATGGGGGGTTGGGCTGACGCCATCGAAGTAGACTCCGTACTTGTCTTCCATCCAGATTCCCTTGGTTCCTTGGATGCGATTTCCCCGGCTATAGGGTCTTGGGAGAGTCGTATCGTGCGTGAGGACGATCGTTTCGCCGTGTGCGCACTTGATGACGGTCGTTATCACGTCGCCCATCGTGAACTGCCTGTTGTAGAGATCGTATTGCGGTCCCCTGTTCTTTTCGATCCAAGCGTGCAGGCCTCGTGCCTTGGATGCGGTGGAGGTCAGGCTGACCATGCGGTTCCCCCTATTGATGCCCAAGCATTTGGCAATGGGCCCCAGTTCGTGGGTGGGGTAAACTTCGCCGTTTCGGTTCGAGTAGTTCGCCAACCGATAGTGCCGATTTTCACGTCCATTGCTGATTTCATCACGCAAGTCGTGTTCGTAGCCGCCTTCCGCATGGACCAATTCGCCGAACATCCCTTGCTTGACCATGTTGAAGATCGTCAACTCTTCGCGACCGTAGCAACAGTTCTCCAGAAGCATGCACGGAACCTTCGTGCGTTCGCTGACACGGACCAGCTCCCAGCATTGCTCGATTGACGTGGCGCCGCCAACTTCAGTGGCAACGTACTTGCCGGCTTCCATCGAGGCAAGGCATATCTCCGCATGGGCCGTCCAGGACGAAGCAGTCAAGATCGCGTCCAAGTCCTTCAGGTCAAGTAATTCACGGAAATCGCTGCACGCCAAGGGAGTATTGCCCCTCTTCTCAATCACATCATTGCGCGCCTGGGCAAGACGGTCTGCATACAAATCAGACACGCCGACAACCTCAACATCAGGCATCCCCAAAAGCAAGCCCATCAAACCACGACCGCGACCGCTTACGCCAACGACTCCGATTCTTACCCTGTCCATTGCCTACTCCTGAATTATAAAAACCAATTCAACAAATCGCGCCTTATTACAAAATAACAATTTGATTTTTATTCTGAAATACATAAAGTAAGCCATCAAGACTTTTTCGCACCTTTTTTCATTAAAAAAATCGGGGATTCCACTGACTATGCTCCAAATCACGTACCCTTTCAATGGCGCCGTACTCAACCACAGGCATGGAACACAAAACAAAGGCGGCATAACGATCACCGTCAAAGGCATCGCAGACCTCCCGGGAAACGTCGTCGTCAACGGAGTCAAGGCCAATAGATACGGAAAAGAATTCCATGCCGATGTCACGCTCAATGCGTTCGACAACCCGATCGTCGCAATCCAAGACAACCAATTCGGCACGATACAGCACAATATCACGGCAAGATGGGACAAGTACTCCTTTAAAAGATATCGTTTCGCAATCGACGACAACTCGTTCTTCCTCAGAGACCTGGTGCAAAACAAGCCGAAGTCGATCTTCGACAACCTCTACCTCGCAATCCTGAAAAGGATGAACGACAAGTACAACACAAAATTCTCGGTCAACTGCTTTTTCGAAACGCCGGAAGGAGACTTCAACCTAACGCAAATGCCGGAGGACTGGAAACAGCAATTCCTCGACAATGCCGATTGGCTCAAGCTGACCTGGCATGCCTACAACGAATTCCCGGACAGGCCATACCAGTACGCTTCAGCGGAAAAAATCATCGCCGACCTGGACCTGGTACAGGAGCAAATCCACCGCTTCGCAGGAGAAGACACATGGGCAATGCCGACGATCATACACTGGGGCGAAATCCTGCCGAGAACACTCCCGCAACTCTATAAGCGAGGAATCAGAGTCCTCTCCGGATACTTCTCAAAAACTTCCGAACGGTATGACGTCAGCTTCGGACTGGACGAACCTAGATGCTCCTTCCTCGAACACAACAGGCTCCTCGTCCACTATCCCTCAAACGTCGTGTTCTCAAGAATTGCCTGTGTCGTCAACACGACTAAGATCGAGGACATTGTGCCGAAACTGCAACGGGAAATCAGCTCGCCTGAAAACGCAGAAGTCATCGACCTCCTGACCCACGAACAGTACTTCTGGCCATTCTACAGAAACTTCATTCCAGACCACGAACAAAGACTTGATACGGCAATCAAGTTCCTAACCGACAATGGGTACGAACCCGTCCTCTACCACCAAGGCTTCCTGGGTGCAAAAATGGATTGAAAGCCATAATTAATCATAATCAAAAAATCAAGGAAAGAACCGATGACAACCTTCGCAAAACTCGGATTCTACGGTGCCGCACAAAACGTCACGGGATCCCAATACGTCCTGGAAGCCTGCGGAAAGAAAATCCTCATTGATTGCGGACTCTACCAAGAACGCGGGTTAAAAGACAGGAACTGGGGTTCTTTCCAAGTCGAGCCTGCGGAAATTGACGCCGTCGTGCTCACCCACGCCCACCTCGACCACTGCGGACTCCTTCCAAGACTCGTCAAGCAAGGATTCAATGGCCCCATCTACGCAACCAAGGCAACAGTGGACATCGTGCAAATCGTCCTGCTTGACAGCGCAAAGATCAACGAAGAAGACGCGGAATTCAAACGCAAAAGACACGAAAAGGAGGGGCGAGTCGGACCACATCCAGTCGTTCCGCTCTACACCACTGACGAGGCGATGGCGGTCAAGCCGCTCCTGAGTCCCTGCGAATTCCATCAACCCTTCCAACTTGCTTCAGGGCTAACCGTCGAATTCGTTGGCGCGGCTCACATATTGGGGGCGGCATTCCTCAGATTCACCATCGCAATCGGAGATGAAACCAGAACCATAGTCTTCTCGGGAGACATGGGCCGCAGCGACATGCCGATCCTCAGAGACCCAAGCCCCATCGAACAAGCCGACTATGTCGTCTGCGAATCGACATATGGCGACAGGACGCACGGACCACAAGAAGACATCCCGACTCAACTCGCTAAAATCATCAACGAAACAGCTAGGCGAAAAGGCAATATCATCATTCCATCCTTCGCCATCGAGCGAACCCAGGAACTCATCTACTTCCTCGCACAGCTCCTCAAAGATGACGCCATCCCACACTTGAGGACGTTCATCGACAGCCCGATGGCGATAAGAGTCACGGACGTCTTCAGGAGACACCAGTATCTCTTCGACAAGGAAACCACTTCACTCGTCAGGAAAATGCGCCTGCCGGGCTTGACAATGGTGCGTACGCAAGCCGAATCCAAGACCATCAACCACATCAAGGGTTCCGCAATCGTCATAGCAGGGTCGGGAATGTGCACCGGCGGTCGAATCAAGCACCATCTTGTTCACAATATCGAGGATCGAAGCAACACGATCCTCTTCGTTGGATACCAGGCGGAAGGCACCTTGGGGCGGCAAATCGTTGATGGAAGTCAAAAAGTCCGTATCCTGGGCCAGTATTTCAATGTCAGGGCACGAATCGAACGGATATCAGGATTCTCGGCACATGCCGACAAGGACGAGCTGGTCACATGGCTTGCGACGAACAACACGAAGCCAAGGCACGTTTTCGTCACCCATGGTGAAATCAATGCCGCCAATGCCTTTTCCGAGCAAGTGGCAAATACGTTCGGATGCCCTACATCGGTACCAGAATACAAGCATGTGGCGGAACTCGGTTAATACGAACTTTTCTTAAAACCTTTTAAATACAAAACAAAACACAGGCAAAGACTATGGAATTCACAAGGGTTGGCAAAACCTACCAAATGGTCATCAACACAGGCAAGGACCTGGAAGATGTACTCGTCCTCGACGAAGCCCTCTGGGGGGCAACCTCGGCACCGGCAAACGCCTTCAGGGCCGATCCTGAACTCATTAAAATCCTTGACCCCGCCGCAACAGGAAGAATTACATCCAACGCACTCAAGGACGCGATCAGATGGCTCCTCGCGCAACTGCCAAAACATGACGAGATCACCAAAGAGTTTAACGGAAGCCTGCAACTGAAGGACATCGACGCCTCAACTCCCGTGGGAAAGGCACTCGTCAACTCGGCAAACTATATCCTCGCTGAACTGAAAGCCGAAAACAAAGAAGCGATCACGCTCCAGCAAATCAGGAATTTCCTCGACACAGTCGCAAAACGCCCTCTCAACGGAGATGGCGTCCTGAGCCTTGCCGCGGCAGGACCAAACATCATCAAGCCAGAGGCCAATGACAACATTAAAAACCTGATTACCGATACAATCGCCGCTACAGGTGGAACCCCCGACCTGGACGGGACACAGGGCGCTTCCGAAAAAAACTTCAATGATTTCCTCGCAGCAGCAAAGGAATACCTCGCATGGAAAAAACAAGGGGAAATCCCGGAAGGGCAAGACAAGACCGACCTGATGCCTTTCGGACCAGATACACCGGCACTATCCGCACTCTCGCAGCAACACGCAACCCTCGTTGATAATTTCTTCAAGCTCTGCGATTTGCTGGCTTTCGACCAAAGGCTTGTCCAGCAGGCACTCGGACCGGACAACAAGGCCGCAGCCTTCGACCCGGCCAAACAGGAAGAGGTCGTCGCCTACATCAATGGGCTGCCATTCTCAGAACCCGTAAAAGAGGCAAAGCTCACTCTCGACGCCAATAAAATCAATCCGCTCTACAAGGGATGGTGGCAACAGGTCATCGACAAACTCGTCAAGCCAATCCTCGGAGACGGTCTCACCGAAATCTCAAGGCAGGACTGGGCAAAAATCAGAGCCACATTCGCACCCTACGAAGCCTATCTGGCAGCTAAAAAAGGCGCTAGCGTAGAAAAAATTCCGGTGGACAAGCTCCAGGCATACCTCGACAACACCAGCCTGGCCGCAGAAACACAGGAACTGCTCAATGCGGACAAGGCAGTCGCAGAAACCGTAAAGGCTGCAAAGGAAGTCGAAAAACTCCTGCTGCTCAGGGCTTCGCTCCTCAGAATCGTCAACAACTTCGTCTCGTTCCCGGAACTCTATGACGGGAACACAAACGCGCTCTTCGAATGCGGAGAGCTGGTCATTGACGGGCGTTGGTTCAATGTCTCCTTCGCGGTCGACGCCGTCCCCGCCCATATGGCGATAGCAAAAACCTCGCTCCTTTGTCTTCTCTACGCTGAAATCGACAAGGGGGCGGCGGGGAAAATCAATGTCGTCGTCCCGGTCACCTTCGGTACGCAGGGCAACTTGGCAGTTGGGAAGCGAGGTGTCTTCTTCGACTTGGACGGCAAGGAATACGACGCCAAGATCGTCCAGATCATCACCAATCCCATCTGCGTCAGCGAAGCCCTTTTCGCCCCCTTCTCCAAGCTCTGGAACATTGTCGAAGGCAAGATTGAGGCCTGGTCAGGCTCGGCGGAAAAGAAGCTTCAGGCTGACTTCACGAAAGCAATCACGCCTCCTGCTCCCGGCGCTGCGCCCGCCCCTCCGGCGGCGCCTGCCCCTGCTCCAGACGCCGCCGGTGCCAAACCCGGTGACAAGAGCGGCATGTTCCTCGGTGTTTCCGTGGCTATCGCAGCCTTGGGTTCTGCTTTCGCCTTCATATCCAAGACTCTGGCGGGAATGACTGGCTTGCAAATCATCATCACCATCGTCTGCGCCATCCTGATCCTGATGCTCCCCGTCAGCATCCTTGCCATCATCAAGCTCAACAAGCAGGATCTCTCGACTGTCCTAGAAGGTTCCGGCTGGGCCATCAACCTAAGAATGAGACTGACCGCCAAGCTTAGGGGACAATTCACCAACTTCGGCAAATATCCCAAGGATGCCATCGGCACACCAAAGCGCAAAGTGCTCAGGTACTTGATAATTATCCTGCTCATCGCCATCATCGGCTACACAGGAAAACGAATCTACTCACGCTACAAGGCCGCCAAAGCCGAACAGGCCGCCGCGCAAGAAGTCCAACAAGCTCCCACGCCTCCCGTCGATCCAGCACCCCCCGCCGAAGCGCCTGCGGCACCTGCACCCGCACCTGCGGCACCTGCAGCACCCGCGGCAAAATAACCTCGTACTAGTCAACCATGACATAACACAAGCATCCACGGGGGGAATATGACAAGCCTTTCGTGGATGCGCTATTTACAAGGAGTTGTTTCAATGAGAAGAAAGACCAGAATTTGCTTTATCGGTTGCGGCGCATTTTGCAAGAGCTTCGTCCCCTTGTTCAAGGCGCATCCAGACGTGGAATACACTGCCGTCTGCGACCTGATCCCAGAACGGGCGCAAAAATACCATGAGATGTTCGACGTGCCGATCGTTCCGACCTTTGAAGACGCGATTTCGGATCCCAACTTCAACGCCGTCGCCATCTTCGTCCAGCGCCATCTCCACGGACCGTTGGTCATCGAGGCGCTCAAGGCGGGGAAAAACGTCTACAGTGCGGTTCCGGTCGCCAGCACCATCGAGGAAATCGTCGAAATCGAACGTCTGGTCAGGAAAACAGGACTTACCTATTCCATGGGTGAAACGGGATACTACAGGGCCTGCGCAGTCTTCTGCCGCGAAAAAATGGCCTCCGGTGAAATGGGAGATTTCGTCTATGGAGAAGCACAATACAACCACGACCAAAGACACTTCCACTACAGCGAAGAACACCATGGAAAAGAATGGAAGAAGATCGCTGGAATCCCACCGATGCTTTATCCGACGCACTCCACATCCATGATCCTCGGATGCCTGCCTGGAGTCTATGTGGAAAAACTTAGCGCCTTCGGATACGAGGAAAAGTACCTTACGGACATATTCGGACGGGAAGACCAAAACTATTGGGGAAATCCATTCTCCAATACTGCCATGCTGTGCCAACTCTCCAACGGGGGAATCGCAAGAATCAGTGAAAATAGACGACTCGCTTTCGCAGGGCCAAACTCGTACATCTCCCAATTCTACGGCTCGGAAGGTTGCTACGAATTCGCAGTCTCACGCCACTACTTCACCCATTGGGACAAGAACGACCCGCAAAAACTCCTGATGGACGAAGTCTCCCATGAGCTCCTTCCAAAAAGCGTCACAGCCATCCTGAACGAACCGGGGACACCACAGAAGATCAGCGACCAAATGGGATTCTGGGAAAGTGCGCCAAGGCAACACACTGAACGAATTCCCATCGAATACAGACACGAGAAAAACGGACACAACGGATGCCATCACTTCATGGTCGATGACTTCTGCCAGGCAATGGCGACAGGCCTACTCTCCCCAACCAATATCTGGCAATCGGCCCGTTTCAATATCCCCGGCCTAGTCGCGCATCAATCCGCCATGCAAGGCGGTGTCCTGATGGACGTCCCAGACCTGGGCGACCCACCAGAAGACTGGCCGGTCCTCAAACTCGATTGATCAAATCGTCGAGCCTCGTTTTGCCAAGACAGGTTAGCCGGTGATACTGGAATAGCTCGTTCCCAGCTATCCCGGTACCACCGGTTGCTATTTCAGCCCAAATGCCCCAACGCCCCAGTCCCACACAATCCTTATGAAATCCATCTATGCCATCCTCATCTTGTCCTTGACATGCTTTGCAAGCCAATTGGAAAAAGACTTCCAAAACCCACCTCCTGGATACGGAACCCAAGCCTGGTGGCATTGGACAAGCAGATTCGTCACCAAAAAGGGAATCACTGCGGATCTGGAGGCGATGGCAAAAGTCGGAATCGAAGTCGCTCACATCTTTTGCGCCTCCGCAACCCCAACTCCGCCAGGACAACATCCGCAAATGCTCACAGACGAGTGGAAGGAGATCTTCAGGCATGCAGGCGAAGAAGCACGTCGATTAGGCATCAAGCTCGGAGTCCACAATTGCCCGGGTTGGTCAAGCTCCGGCGGTCCCTGGATCACGCCTGAAAACTCGATGCAGTACGTTGTCGCATCCGAAACCAATGTCATGGGCAGTCAAACCGTAACGACAAAACTCAGGCAGCCATTCACGCAGCACAACCACTACAGGGATATCGAAGTACTCGCCTTCCCAAATCCCAACACCCAACTCGTCCCAAAAGTAAAGCTGCTCTTCGAAACAAATGAAAAACCGGAATTCGTTGCTGACAACGATCCAGACACCAAAATACTCCTGCGCACGCAAAAGCCAGGGGACGAATCCATTGTCCTATTCGAGTTCCCGGAATCGATCACGGCAAGCTTCCTCGAACTCAAGTTCGCCAACTCCAGCCTCTACATCAAGGGATTTGTCGAAACCTCAAGCGATGGAACGAACTTCCAAAATGCCGCCTCGTTCAACTTCGAACTCTACAACGACCAGCAAGCGCCAAAACACATACAGCTCAACGTCAAATCGCCATTCCGAGCCTGCAAGGTCACATTCCAAAATCGACCACGCCCGCCATGGGGAGGGAAACCTGACACCTACCTGATCGACGCAAGACTGCTCGCCTCGCCGATGATCCCGAACATCAACGCCAGAAACTCGGCGGGAACAAACTTCTCATACAAGCCCTTCCCAGATTCATATACCGAAAAAGGCATCCAGGTAAAGGACATCATCAGGCTGACTGATAAACTTCAAAACGACGGAACAATCACCGCAAAGCTCCCGGAAGGCCAATGGACAATCCTCAGAATCGGACACACGACAACAGGAAAACGCAATGCGCCGGCATACCTTTCAGGACTCGAATGCGATAAACTCTCAAGGCGGGGACTCGATGCGCACTGGCCGCACTCCATGACTCAATTCAGCAATACCCTCAAGGGACTCGATGTCCTGAAATTCTCGACCATCGACTCATACGAGGTTGGAGGACAAAACTGGACACCGGGACTTCAGGACGAATTCCGAAAGCGGAGGGGGTACGACATCGTCAACTTCCTCCCAGCAGTCCTGGGATATGTAGTCGATACACCCCAAATCTCAGCAAAATTCCTCTTTGACTTCCAACGGACAATCGCAGAACTCTTCGCCGAAAACTATTTCGACTACTTCACCGAACTCTGCCATCGCGACGGGATTACCGCCATTACCGAAGCCTACGGAGGCCCCTTCGCCAGCATCAGATGCTCGCGAACCGTTGACATCGCTTGCACAGAATTCTGGATCGGCGGAGGACCTCCAGGAAAGCTCCCATCCTATGTCGCCAATGTCCAAGGCAACAAAAAGGTCGGCGCCGAAGCGTTTACCACCGATGCAAAACCTGGACGCTGGCAACAGGATCCAGCGCAACTCAAGGAATACGGCGACAACGCATGGGCATCGGGAATCAACCAGCTGATCCTCCATTCCTACGTCCACCAACCTTGGCTCAACGTCAAGCCAGGACTCTCCTTGGGAAGGCATGGCTCAATGCTCAACAGGCATACGACCTGGTGGGACGACGCCAAGCCTTGGCTCGATTACATCAAACGTTCACAATTCCTCCTGCAACAAGGCAAAACCACAGCCGAATTCCTCGTCCTCGCACCAGAGGCAAATCCAAACTCACTACCGAATATCCAGCAACTCGACAAAGCAGGACTCGGCTACGACTACTGCTGCGTCGAAGACCTGTACGATTCCATTGCCACGACCCAAGACGGAAAACTCAAGACGCCTTCAGGGGCGACTTACTACGCCCTTTTCCTCGGCAACAACAGCGTCATCACAACAAAAACACTCGAAAAAATCCTCCAGCTTGCCCAAGATGGGGCTACGATCATAGGTACAAAACCAATCGATTCGCCATCCCTCGACCACAATGACCAGAGCTTCAAGTCACTAATCGAAAAACTTTGGCATGACGCCAAGCTGAACGAATCAAGGACAATCGGGAAAGGACGTCTCATCAACACCAACAATCCCGTCCAAGCACTCCAAATCAAGCCGACTATCGATCCAGTTTTCGGCATCAAATCAATCAAGCGAAGGCTTGAAGACGAAACCCTGATCGTTTGGCTTGCAAATACTCAGGACGCCTACATCACAAAAAAACTCGCCTTCAATCTCCCAAATACATCCAGCCCACAAATCTGGAATCCTGAAAATGCATCAATCATGCCGCCGACTACAGCGATACATGAAGACGGAAAACTGATCATACCCTTGGAATTCAAACCATTGCAATCCCTATTCATCGTATTCAAAAATCAACAACCAAACAATATCCCATTCGAAAATGTCGCAACCGCTGCGGCAAACCAGGAACCTGACGAAGGAATCACCATCTCAAAGGCAATCTACAGGGATAGGGAAGACCATGCAATACAAAAAGACGTAACGGAAATCCTCAAAAAACTCGTCGCTGACAATGAACTCAACTTCCCTGTCTCAAACGCCACCTTGGGTGGCGATATCTCCCCAAACCGATACAAGGAACTTGTCATACATTTCAATTCCAACGGAAAAACATTCGAGAAAATCGCCCCCGAGCACCATGACTTCCATTTCAATCTCAGTGCCAGAACCCGGCAAAAAACGATTAGACCCACCTGGCACAACAACGCCCCCGCCATCGAATTCGAACAACCAGGCTCCGCAACCTGCAGGATGAGCGACAAGTCAACAAAAACCGTCACAGTCAACGACGTTCCTGCTCCAATCAACCTAGACGACACCTGGACAGTCAACTTCCCGCCAAACCTCGGAGCCCCAAGCAGCATCACCCTCGACAAGCTGATCGACCTCGCAACCCATGACAACCCAGGAGTCAAATTCTTCAGCGGCACGGCAACCTACACCAAGAAATTCGCCTTTGACAAACAACTCTCACCCAATGCCAGATACATCCTCGACTTGGGAAATGTCAAAAACCTGGCAAAGATCAAGCTCAACGATGCCGTCCCGATTCTCCTTTGGCATCCCCCATTCACACTTGACATCACTGATTTCCTCAAGGCAGGTGAAAACACGCTGGCCATCCAAATCACCAACCTCTGGCCAAACAGACTGATTGGCGACGCCATGAACACAACGCCGGTCCCCACCACAGGCTCCTGGCCAAGCTGGGTCATCGACGACAAGCCTACCTCCCCGGCAGGACACATCACCTTCGTTACCTGGCGAGACGGCTGGAACAAGGACGACATCCCGCTCCCATCTGGGCTCATCGGTCCTGTCGCAATCAAGACTGCAATCCTGAAAACAATCCCCTGAAGCAATCCACTATTTTTGCCAGGAAGCAAGGAACTGTTCGTAATCTTCAAGGTTGCGCTTCAGGAGTTCAGGCGTATCAAGATTGTACGGACACCGTTGTCGGCACAAGCCGCATTCGCGACACTTGCGAATCTGACGCATTTTCGCCTGGGCGGCTTCGGTCAAGTGACTTGCTGACGGAGACCTGCGCAACAACAGCGACATACGAGCACAATTGTTGATCTCGATTCCTGCGGGACACGGCATGCAATACCCGCAACCACGGCAAAATTCCCCGTCCAGTTCTTGCCTGTCATGTTCAATCACCTGCAGGAGTTCATCGTCAAGTTCGGGAGGGTTCGCCAGGCAGTCCAGGAATTGATCCAGTTCGTGTTCCCTCTGGACTCCCCAGATCGGAACCACGTTTTTGTGTTGCCGCTGGAACGCATACGCGGCACGTGCATTGGTGATCAAGCCTCCAGCAAGCGCCTTCATCGCGATAAAGCCCATATTCGCATCGCGGCATCCCGCAACCAGATCCAATTCCTGCTCGCTAGACAAGTAGCTAAACGGGAACTGGAGGCAATCGTACAATCCGCTATGGATGCTTGTCCATGCCGTATCGAGACGATGGTTCGTCAGGCCGATAAACCGTATTTTCCCCTGTTGCTTTGCCTCCAGCATCGCCTCGTACAACCCTGTTCCGTCGCCGGGCGTCGGACATACTTTGAGGTTGTGGAACTGGTACACGTCAATCACATCCGTGCGCATCATCCTCAGCGACTGTTCAAGCTGTTTCCAGAAGACCTCCGGGGTTGAAGCGCCGGTTTTCGTGGTCAAGACAACCTTGTTTCGATCCATCGAGGCAAGCGCAAGACCAATCTTATGCTCGCTATCGGTGTAGAAATTCGCCGTATCAAACAGATTGATTCCATGGTCGTACGCCTTATGGATCAGCTTGACCGCCTCGGCATCGGAAATCCGCTGGATCGGGAGCGCACCAAAACCACATTTGCAGACTGAGATTCCAGTTCGACCCAATACTACGTATTCCATTTGCTCAGCTCCATTTTTCAAATCAACGTCTCAGCCAAAGTCAGCAGGAACCGACGATTGTCAGCGCACAAGTAGCGCATCGTCCCGCCCATACGATTGAAGGTCTTGCAGTAGCGCAAGTAATAAGCAGGATTGTCCATCGGTGGCTCGCCATCACGACTCCAATCCCACTCGCTCTTCGCCAAATCAACGACGACCATGTAGTGATTCTCAATGCGACGACCATGCTGAAGCTCGATATTCTGGGACATCGACAACGATTTCTCGAAAATCATCGGGGACATCACGGCGGAACCGACGGACAAGTACACCCCGCCTTCCAAGCGATGAACCTGCGCCGCATACGTCAGGAAATCCCGTTCCGCAGAGCGACCTATCGCAGGTCCGCAATTCATCGGATGCGTGTAGATGATGTCGTGCCCGAACATCGGATGCGCTGTAAACGGAACCTTTGTCCGGTACGCGCACGCCTGGGCGCTGTACTGCTTGTACTTGTGAGGAATAGCCATCCAGCCCGACGGCAACTTGAACTCATCCATCTTCTTCAGGAGATCGCATGCACCAGCGCACCAGTCGGGATCCACGGTCAAGCGTTCACGGATCAAGTCATGCAACTTATCACGATCGGGTATCATCAAACCCTCGTTTTCAATCATCGAGCCGACTGATTCGCCGTAGCCCAAACCCTCGTAGGCACCTACGCACAATGCCAGATTCAGGAAAAATCCCGTCTCGCGCCAAATCCCGAACTTGCCCTCGCGGACATTGGCACGAACATCCTCGCTGGATTCACCCAAGTACGAAAATTCCCAATCATGGATAATGCCCGCCCCATTCGTTGCCAAATGCGTTATCCAACCATGTTCGATCAATTCGCCCAGCACGGGTCCCAATCCATTCTTGATGGAATGCGCCCCGAAAGCCATGATCACGGGGCGTCCATTTTCACGTGCCTTGCGTATCCGTCCCACCAGCTCGTCCATCAAGCCGGCGTCCAACGCATCCCCGAACTGCCCCGATTGACCGCGATGCAAAGCGTCGCGCTCAATAAAGACCTTGTTCTCGCGCTCACGCAAATCGTGCAAACGCAACTGAAACCGATCAAAACGTCCAAACGACATTAACATTTCTCCAAGATAAACACTTGCATTTCAGAACTTCACACTAATGTAATGGATGGAACCCCTTTGACCAATTTAACTTACTTGCTATCGTGATGTTTTTTCGCCATTTCATTGTTGTCGTCCTACTTGTTTTGTTCCTTTCACCCATAACCCAAGCTGCTAACATGCACAAAATCAACATCACACCACTAACTGTCGAATATGCTGAGGCAATCGTCGAAGACCTGATTAACCTCCATCGAAGCGGAGTCATCGACTCGGCGGCGTTCTCCTTCACACTCGTACCGGAAGGCATCCCGGCAATCGATAAGGCCGCAGAGTGCGTCAGAAGATTCAAAATCTTCCAGAAACTCCTGAAAGGAAAGGGAGTGCCGACGGGTATTCTCATCCAAGCAACATGGGGACACGGCTGGACTCCGGATACGCCTACAGACTTCCAGAGGATCAGAAACTTCAACGGGAATTACCAATATACTATGTGCCCCGAAGGCGAACCCTTCAGGAACTACGTCACCAACGCAATCCAAACCTGCGCAAAGGCAGAACCCGATTTCTTCATGCTTGATGACGATACCAGATTCATCACCGGACGCTCGGCATGCTTCTGCCCGCTGCATACTGAAATCTTCAACAAAAAAACAGGACGAAACCTTACCTCGGACCAACTGATCGAAGCCGTAAAAAACAACAAGGATGACGCAATAATCCAAGACAAGCTCCTGCAGGAGTCGATGATCAAATATGCACATCTAATCAGAGATGCGATCGACAGCGTCAATCCAGACATCCCATGCAGCTTCTGCCTATGCGCCCAAGACGTCAGGCATGCGCCCGCAGTGGCGAAAATCCTGGCTGGACCAAAGGGCGAAGCCGTCATCAGAATCAATAATGCACGATATCTCCAGGATTCACTGAGAAACATACCAGGCTGGCTGTGCTATACGGCAACCCAGGTCGCGGCTTTTGACGATGACGTCACCCTGATTGGCGAACCCGACACCTTCCCCCAAAACAGATACTCCACAGCGGCGGCCACCCTCAACATGCACCTGATCATGTCAGCACTAGAAGGATGCAAGGGCGGGAAATTCTGGATTACCCGAATGGCGTCCTTCGAGCCGGCTTCGGGGAAGGCGTACCGGGATATCCTTGCGAAAAACGCCAAGTTTCTTGACGCAGTCCTCGCCATGAAGCCGACCTGGCAAGGCATCTCAATCCCACTCCCGCACAAGCCCGTGTTCAACTACCCCTACACCCCGCCCTCAGGCGGTTGGCATGAAACACTCGGCAGAATGGGACTCCCTTTCTTCTTCTCAAAAAACAACCAAAAGAATACGGCCTTCGCACAACCGCAACTCAACTTCTTCTCGGATGAGCAACTGGACGAAATCTTCAAGGGCAATGTGCTTGTTGACGGCTCTGCGGCAATTGAGCTTGCAAATCGTAAACTGACCAGGCTAATTGGCTGCGAAGCACAAAAATGGAACCTGGAACACGTCACATTCGAACAACCAGACAACGACCAGATCATTCCGTCAACAAGCCCAGACATCGCAAGGCTGGTACCGAAAGGCAACGCCAAGGTGATCTCAAATCTCTATCACCAAGCATACAGGTACGACCACAACAAGACAATTCTCGCACCAGGAGCCATCAAAACAACCCACGAAAACGGAGCAAAAGCCGTAACGATCGCAAACTTCCACGGCAAGCCAGACGGACTTAACTCCTTCTCGATCTTCAACGAAACACGAAAGCGACAGCTAGTCAATATCCTCAACGATTTCCAAGCGCTACCAATCTACTACCCGGACGACGCCGAAATCCTTCTCAAAGCAGCAATCCTGCAAAACAATGAGAAAATCGCCGTCATACTCAATATCGGACTCGATACACTCGAACAAATCGAACTCAAAGGACCATGGGCGAAGAATGCATCGCCACAAATCCTCGACCTGGATGGAGCCTGGACCAACGTGGATTCAACACAAGACGGCGACCAAATCACCATCCGAAAAAATATCGCACCGCTGGATATCGTTATCGTTAAATTCTAAGCCAAAATCAAACTCGATCAATTGACAAAGTAACCAAATCAATTACAATAATTATATGTGCCGAAAAAGCGAGTCAAAACGAAAACCCTAAACAACAAGGTCAAAACAATGAGCAAAAAAATCAAAGTTGGTATTATCGGAGCAGGGACAATCGGTTCCGTTCACGCGGATGCTTACGCAAAAGTCGCCAATGCTGAAGTCGTTGCACTCTGCGACATCCTTCCTAACACACTCGCCGAAAAGGCAAAACGCCACAACATCCCGCTGAAGTACGAAAACTACAAGGACCTGCTCGCAAATCCAGATATTGAAGCAGTCTCAATCTGCGTGCCGAATGACTTGCACGCACCTATCGCCATCGATGCGTTCAAGGCAGGCAAAAACGTCATGCTCGAAAAACCGATGTGTCTCAATGCCGACCAGGCAAGAAAGATCGTCAAAGCCCGTGACAAGTCGGGCAAAATCCTCCAAATGGGCATGGTCAGACGCCAATCCAACGAGGCTGACATCATCAAGAAGCTCATCGAAGACGGAAGGCTCGGCGAAGTCTACCAAATCAGGGTCAAGCTGATCAGGCGCCGCGGAATCCCGGGACTCGGCGGCTGGTTTACAACCAAGGCACGCTCGGGCGGCGGCGGCATCATCGACATCTCAGTGCATGCGCTCGACCTCTCAATGTATGTCACCGGACTCTGGAACCCAACGGCAGTCTCGGCAAAAACCTACTCGAAGTTCGGTTGGCCAATCGAAAATTACAACTATGTCAGCATGTGGGCAGGACCACCAAAGATGGACGGCATCTTCGACGTTGACGACTACGCAGCAGGCCTCATCCGCTTCGGAGACAAGGCAACGCTCTCTTTCGAAGTCGCTTGGGCATGTAACGCACAACCCGAAAACGCCATCGAAATCCTTGGAGACAAGGGCGGAGTCAAACTCGAAGGCTCAAATATCGTGCTCCTTACCGAATTCGACAACAGACCTGCAGATATCAAGCTCGACTACGATGCGCGCCGTGACGGCTTTGCTTCCGAACTCGAAAAATTCATCGGAGCAATCAATGGCGAAAATGAAGTCCCGGCCACCGGCGAACAGGGAGTCATTATGATGCGCGTACTTGATGCAATCTACAAGTCATCCGACCTGAACAAGGAAGTAGAAATCTAAAACCTCCCCTGCTTAACTCAAGCGGCGTGGCAATTCACAACATTGTCACGTCGCTTTTTTATTTCAGCCATCGGCTTGAGGTTTTATTTGCAATGATAGGTAGCGACTGCGATTGCGGACATGATTCCAAGCCGCTCGCCAAGCCCTGCGGGCACGATTCGGCACGCTGCCAAGGCGCTGGGCAATGCCTCGCGCTCCAATTCCTCGCGCATGGGTGCTTCCAGCAAATGACTGGAACGAGTGTAGATGCTACCCAGCACAATGACCTGGGGATTGAGGCAATCGACGATCATCGCCAAAGCCTTCCCCAAGTAGCGCCCGCTCTCACGCATCACCTCCAGCGCCTCCGGAACTCCGCGATTCGCCGCTTCGGCGACATCCTTCGCACTCGGACTAGCCATTCCTGGAATCCGCCCTGTCGCCAACCGGGCAATCCCGCCTCCGCTGCAAAATCCTTCGAATGAACCTGCTTTCCCGAAGCCTACCGGGCCGGTATCTGCCAGACGTATGTGGCCAACTTCGCCTGCATCGCCGCTGGCACCTTCGTACAGGCGTCCATTCAAGATCAAGCCACCGCCCATGCCAGTCCCATGTGTCAAATAAACCATGTGCTCAGCGCCCTGACCGGCACCAAATTGCCATTCAGCCAAGGCACAGGCATTCGCGTCATTCATCAAATATCCGCGTCCGCCAAAACGAGACGTCAGCTCGCGAACGATCTCAATCCTGTCCCAACCAGGCAAATTCGGCGGCGACAACACGATTCCGCGAGCAGAGTCCAGGGGACCTCCACAAGAAATTCCAAAAATCGGGTCGTTTCCCGGTTCCAATCGTGCAACAACCGAGTATATTTCAGAAAGAGTCCATGCGACATCGCCAGTTGAAAACACAATGGGTTCGCTAATCAGCGTCCCTTTTTCGTCTGCCTTGGCCAGGGTGCATTTCGTTCCGCCAATGTCAACTCCAATGATGCTCATCGTGTTTACCTCAATAGTTTGCTAATCCGAAGTTTGTGAAATTTGCCTTATAAACTCGAAAAATCAAGTTAGGAGTCTTCACATGAAAATCATCCTTTTGCTGCTTCTTTCCTTTCTGACGCTCTCCCTTCCCGCCCAAACCCGTGGATTAAGGGACACCCTCAAGGGACTTGTCTTCGAGGCCGAAGACTGGTCCGAACCCAAGGATGCCTGGCTGCCTGACCAGTCAACCCCTAACAAATGGAATCTATGGTCAAAGGAAGAGGATGTCTGGAACAAGCGCTCAAACGGCAAATCGCTGCAATCCCCATTTATCAAGGAGGATCGTGCTACCCCGGAAGAAGGCGCACCACCACTCCATACAAAAATCACAGGCATCCCAAATGGACTCTACGAGGCTTTTTTAGGCAGAACCTCAAGACCTCTGGGGTACTCGTTGGACGGCGGAAAAACCTGGCTCAAATCAAACCTTGGCGAAACCTCATTGGGCTTCTACGATATCCAGGACGGAACCTTTGAAGTCTGGGTCGATGATAAATTCGCCAATACAGGTGGAAGCCTCGGATGGGCTTACTACGACTACGTTCGACTCCTCCCAACAACTATCCCGGAAATCCAAAACCTGCAGGCTTTCACACTTCCCTCGGGACAAACGCAAATCTCATGGATAACGACTACGACAATGTCAAAAGCCACTGTCCTTTTCGGACAAGACGGCAAACTCGACAATGCGATCCAAGAAGAGGAATCAGGACATAAAAACCATCGCGTAACCCTGCCGAATCTGAACCAAGGGCAAAAATATACCGCTTCAATCTCCTACTTATCCAACAAGGGACGCCCGCTTGCCTCAAACACCGTCTCCTTCATCGCAGGAGCCAAACCGATCCCACCGAAAACCAAGGAGACAACCATCGAACTCCAAGTGCTGGAACCAACTGAGTTCGGACGGGACGCATGGCCAGTCACCTCGGGAATCCCATTTGCGAAGGGCACTCTCGCCAATGAAAACCATCTGAGGCTATTCGACCAGGACAACGCAGAAATCCCAATCCAGACAAGCGTATTCTCAACATGGGAAGACGGATCAGTCAAGTGGGTCACACTCGATTTCATAGCATCAACAAAACCCGGGAAAGCAACAATCTACACACTCAAGGCGTCGCCCGAATCATCGGCAAGGCTTGCTACTCCACCTACCAAGGAACTCAAGCCAAACCATCCGGAAATCGTGCTCGGTGACGGAACAACGCTTACCCCCAAGCTCAATGCAATCACCTACAATCTGCAAGGACCAATTCGAACAGAAGCTACAGTCAATACTGACTACCTCGACAAAGATGGCAACCTAATCTTCACTGCCACCCAAAGGCTGACCACATTCCCGGCGCTCAAGGCACACCTGACACAGCACAGAATTGCAATCACCAACCACGACCTGACAAAACCAAACACGCTCGTCAAATCGATCACGTGCGTCCTGGACAACGCCAGCCAAATCACCTTGACTGACGGAACCAGAACCAATGGCTTCGCACAATTCCTCGAAAAACAAGCCTCGATCACACAGGGCAATGCAACAAGATCACTCGAGGCAAAACTTGACGGCGCATTTGAGATCAATGACAATAAAACCTTCCAAATCAAAGATTTCTGGCAAACATACCCCAAGGCGGTCTCAATCGACGACAACAAACTGATGTTCCATCTCCTCCCAAAGCTCCCAACCCAAAACTATCCGCCGGAAAATTGGAGAACAGCAGATCCATTCTTCATGCACTTCTATTGGTTCCACGAAGAAGGAAACTACAAATTCAAGCGAGGAATGAGAGTCGAAAACGAAGCCTGGTCCCTTACAGAAACCAATGCGACGCAGGCACAGAAAGCCGCCTGGCTGCAAGCGCCGCTCTTCGCAACTGCTTCACCGGACTATTATTGCGAAACACAGGTATTCGGCAATATCGAACCTAAAATTCCAGGGCGATTCGATGACTACGAAGAAACATTCCTCATCGCCTACGACAACCTGGAAAAAGGACGCAGGGATCGTGGCGAGTACGGATGGATGAACTACGGAGACTGGTTTGGCGAACGCCAATGGAACTGGGGAAACAACGAATACGACCTGACCTTCGCCCTTATCCTCCAATTCGTACGCACAAGAAACCTGGACTACCTCCAGCGGGCACTGCAAATGGCGCACCACTACACCACAATCGACACACAGCACATCCGTGCCCCCAAGCATCGGGAAATCGTCTATGCGCACTCCACGGGACATGTGGGATCATTTATCGAAAAGGACGACCCGCTCTTCGTTTCACTCGGTAAAACACAGGCTAGCGCAAGGGGCGGACAGGATGGTTCGGGAGGACACGCACACCATCCAGGAAGTATCCTCGCATCGGCATTGACAGGAAATCCCTACTACGCGACAGTCGCAATCGATGCCTGTACGACACAAGCAACACGATACACCCCCAACTACAAGATCTACATTGAACGCGCTGTCGGATGGTCTATCGTCAATGCCGTTGCCGCCTACCAGCACACGCACAATCCGTTCTACCTGAACGCCGCCATGATCTTCTTCCAAGCCGTAGCAGAACAGCAAAACCCAAAGACGGGATGCTTCGACCTCTATCAGGACCAATCGGAATGCGACTGCCCGGACAAAAAGGAGCATCGCGGCGGCAAGGCTTTCGCCACTGGCGTTCTCCTCCATGGACTGATCAGGCTCTATGAAACAACGGGAGACGAAGACGTGGCAACATCAATCGTCAGATGCGCCGATTGGCTGCTTGACGAATCCTGGAACCCGGAAAGACGAGGTTTCAGATACAAGACCGGCTGCCCCAAATACGCCAATTCAGGAGGGTTCACACCGCTTATCGTGGAAGGCCTCCTCTACGCAACGAAACTCACCGGAAACAAACGCTACCTAAATCACATTCTCGACCATTTCGGAAGATACCTGAAAAGCCAAAACGGCTCGGGACGGGCAGCAGGCAAATCATTCACGCAAATCTACAGGCAGGGACCATACCACCTCGCGCTGATCCACCAACTCGCAAATGTCCAAAAACTCGAAACCTATGTGCCACCACTAATCTATGACAAGTCCGGATGCTTCGTCGACAAGGACGGAAAGGGATCGTTCAAGCTCAAAATCTTGGGACAAGACGATTACTCGTACACAGGAAACATCATGGTCGTCAAAGCCAATCAACTGAGAATCATCCCGTCTGAAGAAAATATCTCCATCAAGGGAAAAGGATTGGTCAATTCAAACACTTTCACAATCGTCCTTGAGCCAAATGCAGAAAATCCATTCGTTGACATCAAGGTCGATTTCGGAAAAACCTCCAAGACGCTCCACCTGGAACCCGCAATGATTCCCAGCCAACCAACTTTAGGGAACAAAATCGCATTCGTCGGAGGTCCGAAAAACTTCACGGCGATCGCCTTCGAGCAGCTGGGCTACGCAGTCGAACACATGTCCCTTCCCAACAGCACGCTTGACGGATACAAGGCCATGGTTTTCGGTGCCGATTCTTTGGGCGTCTCGGCTGACAAGCTCGACTTCAAGTCGGCCGCAAAGCTACTTGCCTTCGCAAATGCCGGAGGCAAAGTCGTCTTCATGCAACTCAACGATTCCTTTTGGGACGTGGACCTCCTAGGAGAACCGTTGGTGATGGTGGAACCCGACAGCAAGGCGTCAAAGATCCTTCAGCCAAACCATCCCTTGTTCAATAAGATCACATCGCTCGACAACGCAATCTGCTACGATAGCATTGACGAGATCTCCAGCAAATGGAATGTCCTCGCTACAGACAACAAGAACAAGCCATGCATCGCTACGCTAAAACAGGGAAAAGGCGAAATCATCGTCATCATTCCAAGCTTTGACAGATTCCACATCCCAGGAAACATCGATAACATCAACACAGGCAAGCAATTCCTTGAAAACCTCTGGAATTACATTAACTGATAGCAACGAATCGATTCGCCCCAGTGGCTTGAGCTTTCACTGCTCAAGCCACTGCTGCCAACGGCTTTACAGTTCGCGCACTTTCATGCCACGCGACTTGAAGTACTCACGGCAGGGAAGCATCCAATCTGTCTGGATGATATCGTAGCCCTTATCCACCAGCCAGCCCCAACCTTCGTCCTGACGGCCAACAATCGAGATGTCATCCGAATGGCCAGCCGTCAACTGGACACGGCTATTATAGACAATCGCATTCGCCCACAACAATAGATCACGATCGTGCATCCATGAAATATACGACTCCGAGCACGTCTCGTCGCTCTCCGTGTAAAACAGGACTTCCGCGCCGATGAAATTGATCTTCCTCTTCAGCAAACCCTCCGAAAAGGTGTCCTTCTTTCCAATGATAGGCATATAGGGCAATTCAGGAGCAATCTCCTCGACCATGGAAAACCACTTCTCGTCAGCGGAGGTCTTCACAATCACCTGGTCTTCCATGCCATGACGACGAATGCAGGCCGTAATCTCAGGCATTGCAGTCCAAAACTTGTCAACATTGATGATGCAACGCCCTTTAAACAAATCGAAGACCTCATCCAAAAGACTCACCTTGTGCTCAGTCGGAACACCGTCCTGATTGACGAAGCGCAATTCCGACACTTCATCAGAGGTCATGTCCTTGATTAATTTGCTCGACCTTAAATGTGCAAATTCCATCCCTGGATGGAACACGAACAAGTTCCTGTCCGCACTTATGGCTACATCGATCTCCATAATATCAGCGCCCTGAAGCATGGCCGCCTCATAAGCAGCAATGGTATTGCAGGGAATATTCCCGCCTGCAGTACCGCGATGCGCCGCCAACAACACATGATCCTTCGCCATTGACTTGATGATATCGCTCATGCTCTTAACTCCTTTCTTGCACACTTTCGTAATATAGAGACAGGTGACATTGCCCTACTTTTGTTCACAAAACCCAAAAGTCAAGTCACATGGTACCAGTCTAAAAAATTTGCGTCCTCCAGGCATGAAAAAAAGCCCCCCGGCCGGAAAAATCCAGCCAGGAGGCTGCGAAGGAGACCGGCGGCGCGCTACTCTCCCGCGCTCCTGGGCGCAGTACCATCGCCGCTGAGGCCCTTAACGGCCGTGTTCGGGACGGGAACGGGTGTGACTGCCTCGCCGAGGCCACCGGTCAAAAAAAAGGACATCCGGAAGCGTGAAACAGCAGGGAAACGAGAAGGGGACCCGGCAGGGGCGGCCACGGTTGCCGCCTGCATGGTTTTTTCGTAGTTTTCGTACTCCGTCCCCGCGCGGCTTCCCCAGGGGGGAGCCGCCCGAGGGCGGAGCGGACAAGCCGCACGGCCTATCAGCATCGGTCCGGTGAGGGCCTCGCGGCCCTTGCGCGTCCGACCTGTCGACCCGGTGGTCTTCCGGGGG
>JAGVUR010000184.1 GCA_019136135.1 Verrucomicrobiota bacterium | reverse complement strand
CCGAAGCTCCGCTTCCGCTCCGACGAGCCTGGTTGCCCATTCTCGCGGAGCGTCGCTTCGGCTAAAACACAACATACAAGCCCACCCAACCGTAAGGGGGCCTCCGCCCCTTAATGTAGTGCGCGCGAGGAATCGGAAGAAGTTTCGATTGTGGCAGAGCAGGTTTGGGGGTGGTGGACAAGTCGGACAAGTCGGACAGGTCGGACAGGTCGGACAGGGTCGGACGGGTCGGACAGGTCGGACAGGGTCGGACGGGTCGGACAAGGTCGGACAAGGTCGGACGGGTCGGACAAGGTCGGACAAAATTGCCCGGTTGCGGAACACGACGTTTTGAGGTATGGTCACCCGGGGTGCCCGTACTTGAGCCGATCCATTAATTTTCGCCGAGGCCACGGAGGAACTGAGCTCAATGCAAGACGCGGTCAGTGCCGGGCAGAAAACTAATTGCTTTCTCAAACGCTGATCTCCAGAAGTGATGCTGGATTTTCGCTTTGGGTTGCATTAAGTTTTGAGTGCTTGCCCGACCAGGGCTGTTTTCGTCAAAAGCACAAACGTAAGGAGATGCAATGCGAATCGACCTTCAGCAGATCAAGACGAATTTCAAAGGCGACTATTGCTTTACCCACGCCCGCGGCGCAGTTTGCCCCAATGGACGGGCAATTATCACGACCCAGCCCTTGTTGCTAAAGGGAAGCGATGTCTTTTTCGGCATGCACAATATCATCAGCGATGACGCAGGCAAAAGCTGGGGAGCCATCGTGCCCTCGAAGACGATTACGCGGCGGCAATGGGGGGACGGTTGCCAGCAGGTGATGTGCGATGCGACGCCGTTCTATCACAAGGCAAGCAAGTCGTTGCTGCTCCTTGGGCATGATGCCATCTACAGGGATAACAAGGTTCTTCCAAATCGTCCCCGGCATACCTTGTGGTCGGTGTTCGATGACGAATCCCAGGATTGGAACCCTTTCAGAACCATCGAAATGCCGGATGCCAACGGGATGTATTTTTCCGCAGGCAACGGAAGCGGGCAGACGCTCGAGGAAGCTGATGGAACCTTGCTGATTCCATTCTACTTCACGGAGGAATCAGGATTGATGTGCTCATCCGTCATGCGATGCTCGTTCGAAAATCGCGAGATGAACGTGCTTGAAATCGGCAATGCCCTCCAGTCGCCAATTCCAAGGGGGTTGTACGAACCCTCGATTGTCAAATATGGGACCTCATACTTCCTTGCATTGAGAAACGACCAGTTCGGCTGCGTGGCAAAAAGCACGGATGGGTTGAACTTTTCGCCTGCCGTTCATTTGGTGTTCGAAGATGGCAAGGAGATCGGGAACTACAATACCCAGCAACATTGGCTCACATGCGACGGCCGGCTTTTCCTGGCATACACAAGGCGAGGGGCAAACAATGACCACGTCTTTAGGCATCGGGCTCCGATTTTCATAGCGGAATTCGATCCGGAAAGGATGTGCCTCCTGTCTGAGACCGAGCAAATCGCAGTCCCTGAACGCGGCGCAAGGCTGGGGAATTTCGGATGCGTCTCCTTTCAGGATGGAACGGCGTGGGTCATCGCTTCAGAATGGATGCAGACATTGCCTCCAGATCCTTACAACTGGAAAATCTGCGCTCAATACGGAAGTGACAACTCGATCTTCATTGCCAAAATCTTCCCATAGCAAGAATCGATAGGCTTTTTGGAGGGTGTTTGCCAGAATTGGTCCGTCACCTGATTTTGAAAACAAACCACTTGCAACAATCAGGTTGGGAATCAGGTGAAAATCAAGGATATCGTGCTATGTTTGTATGTGTTTTTGTCGTTTCCATATGTAATCATCAAAAATGAGGCGAACTAGAATGAATCGTAAAGAACAGGAATCGATGTTGAGCGAAGGGTATTGGTCACGATGGAATTCAGAGGAACAGGCACGCATCGATCGCGACATCGAGCGGTTTCGCAAGGCGGAGGGACGGTTTGAAGTCGGCGCTCCAGCAGGTCGCGAGGTTAAGGTGGAGCAGGTGAAGCAGAAGTTCATCTATGGCGCCCATATCTTCAATTTCGACCAGCTTGGCACCGACGAGCGAAACAGAAAGTACAAGGAGTTGTACGGAACCTTGTTCAATTCGGCGACGATTGCTTTTTACTGGAAAACCCATGAAGTCGAAGAGGGAAAGCCGAGATTCAGGGCGGAGCAACGGGATACGGCGGCTTTTTGGAATGCTTGCGAAGATCCAAAACGTCAACCCCATTGGAGACGGCCGGCAACGGATCCGGTGGTCGAATTCTGCCTTTCCAAGGGGATTCGCCTGCACGGACACACGCTTGTCTGGGGCAACAATACATGGCAATATCCCGAATGGTTGATGGGTAAAATGCCCATCGATTGCTTCTTGAAGGCAAAGCTGGAACGCGATCCGAAGAACGGTCGCTTGCCGGGTAGCGGATTGGTACCGGCCTTCGGAGACATGAGCGCAGACGAGTTTGCGGCGTTCGCCCCCGAATTTACCGTTGAGCTGAACAACGCGATTGCGCGTCGCATCATCGAGGTTGCCTGCCGGTATGGAGACAAGATCGATTCCTGGGATGTGGTCAACGAATCAGCAACAGATTTCGGCCGTGGGCTTCATGTCCCGGGTTCCCTGATCTGCAAATCGACCTATGGTCCGATGCCTGGAGATTACACGTATCGCTCCTTCAAGATAGCGGAAGGCATATTTCCTTCGAAGGCATTGCTGAACATCAACGACTACAACATGTCGGATGCGTACTTGAATCAGACTAATGATTTGCTGAAGCGCGGATGCAAGATTGATATCATGGGCGCGCAGATGCACTTGTTCAATCCCCAGAGTTGCCTTGACATTGCGGACGGCAAAACAGACGCCGAGTCTCCTGCTGTTGTCCGCGAGAAGTTCGACCGTCTTGGTCGAGCCGGCTTGCCAATCCACCTGAGCGAGATCACGATTACGGCTCCCGGCAACGACGAGCGCGGGCAGGCGATCCAAGCGGTGATTACTCGGAACCTTTATCGCCTTTGGTTCAGCTTGGAGCCGATGATGGGGATTACATGGTGGAACGTGGTTGATGATTGCGGGGCGCCTGGCGAACCATCGGTTTCAGGCTTGTTCTCCCGCAACATGGAACCGAAGCCAGCATTTTTTGCGCTTGACGAGTTGATCAACAAGGAATGGAAGACGAGGTTGACGGCGAAAGCTGACAAGGAAGGTGCAGTACAATTCCGCGGATTCAAGGGAACGTACGAGCTGTCCTGGGAGGGCGATGACGGCAAGAGGGTTTCGCAAGTGGTCGAGATCTAAACCCAAGTAATTCGATGGAACAGGACTTGGGGATAACCTTTGACGGCGTTGCATCCGAGTACGCACGAATGCGTCCGGGCTATTTGTCGGCTTTGTACAAGGCGCTGTTCGATTACCAGCCGTTTGTTTGAGGAGGCAGGATGACGACACACAATTGGATGAGCTTGGCATTTGGGGTATTGATCGGCGTGCTTGCGCTTTGGCGTGGAAGTGGCGTATCCTGGTTGATGTTCTTCGGTTTCATGGCATCCTGCGTGGGGGATTGGTTTTTGTCTATTCGCCCTAGCGGGAAGTGGTATTTTCTGTATGGTGTGTTGAGTTTTTCAGCTGCCCATATCCTGTTCATGATCTATGCGTGGCGCTTGGGGGGCGATTGGTCTCGTTGGCTGGCGCTGATATTGGCGGTTTTCTACATCCCATACGTGGTTTTCTTTTTGGTTCCGCGGGTTTCGCCACCTGTGGTTTTGGCGGCTGTTGTGTTGTACGCCGTGCTGTCATTGACGACATTGACGTTGTCGTCCGGCATGCGCATCAGTCGCTTGCCGAAGATCCTCTTCATTTGCGGGATTGGCTTTTTGGTCTTTTCCGATACGTTGATTTCGTTGCGGAAATTCCTTGATGTCAAGCCTGTTGGCAAATGGATTATTCCGACCTATGTTTTGTCCCACATATTTCTGTTTGCGTCATCGGTTTCGTATTTGCTTCTTGACATTGGCAAGCAAGTGGAGGATTTATGAGAAGAGAGGCCTGTTTGATTTTCGCGTTGTCCTTGGGGCTGTTGTGTGCTGCGGATTTTCGCTTTGAGGAATCTTTTTCCGGCGATGTGCCGGGGTTGTGGGATCGTGGTTGGCGTGCCTTGAACAAGTCGTTGGTCAGCCAAATTGACGGCGTTGTCCAGGTGAAGGCCGAATCAGGCGAGCGTAATTTTCTGCTGTACGACATTGAGGTCGAACCCGGTGAGGTTTATGGCGGCAGTGTCCGCGTCAAGTCCTTGGGCGTTGTCGCAAGGAACAATGGGGATCGCGGAGTTACGTTGTTCTTCGGTTTTTTGTCCGAGAAGAAGGACTGGATCAACGGCGGCGAGTTTCCCAAGGGCCCCTTTGCAGCAGGAGATTGGCAAGACGTTGAGATTGGGATGACGATTCCAATCCCCGAAGAAGTCAAGTATATCCAGGTATGGATTGGCGTTGAAGGCCAAGGAACGGCGCAGTTCAAGGACTTCGAAATGCACAAGGTGGACATGAGTTCGCATATCGAAGTCGATGCCAGCGTCAATCCGCCACGGTTCAAGTACACGGCTCCTGTGGAATACAAGACGAAAAACGAGCGCAACCGCTTTTTCATCACGCTGGGAAGGGATCGCGAGGTCGATGAATCGAAGGCATTTGTCACCAGTGTCCAGGGGGCAGGAGGCGAGATGGTTTTCCCGCATTCGCTGGAGCCGGGGAAGTGGTACATGAAGGCATTTTGGATGGGCAAGGGCAAGCTCAAGCCGATCTTCGGCGAGTTCGATATTGCGCAGCTGCCGGAGAACGTGACGTACTTGGTCAAGCAGGATTTTCCCAATGGAAAGCATATTCGGCAAGGACAGACCCTGAAGGTCACCTTCTATCCGGCATTGCGTAGCGACCCCAAGATAACCCTGGATGGAAAAGACGTGAAGATCCTCAAGCGCACTGAGGACATGGTCGAATTCACGCCGACGGATCCCCTGGACGAGGGACTGAGGCATGTCCAGGTCAAAGTAGGCAGCACGGACAAAACCTTCGTCTATGTCAACAAGAACCCTGCGCATCGATTTGAATTCAGGGATGACAAAATGCTGGTGATTGACGGAAAGCCGTTCTTCCCCATCGGCACCTATCGCGATCCTTCCGACAACAAAATGGTGTTCGATGGCATCCTGGAGGCGGGTTTCAATACGACGCATTCCTACGATTTCGAGCACAAGGTCCATTCGGGCGAGGCCATGCGATCCTACCTGCAAGAATGCGAAAAACGGAACTTGAAGGTGTTTTTGGGCATTCCGCGCTCGTACTTGCTTGCCGAGGACGGGGATTCGGTGATGGCCCATTGCGCCGAGGTCTATAGCGAACCCGCGTTGTTGACGTATTATTTGGCAGACGAGCCTGAAATATGGTTGAACTATCGCAGTTTTCGGATTTTGGCCGATGCGGTCAAGTCTGCTACTCCCGGCGTTCCACGTACGGTTCTTTTGTGCAGGTTTGGCTTTGAGCCTGGGTTGACCGCGTATTTGGACGGTCATTCGGAGATTCACTGGCATGATCCCTATCCTGTTCCCCGGTCTCCCGTGTCGTCGGTGAAGACCCGGATGGAAACCTCCCGTGAAATGAGCGGCGGCAAGCAGGCGGTATGGTGTGTTGTCCAGGCATTTGACTGGGATCAGCAAGCCGTTCGCGACAAGCGTCCCGAGGACGTGGAGCCGAAGGCAGGGAAGATTCGTTGCATGGCTCATTTGGCGCTATCGGCGAAGGTTACCGGATTGATTTTCTATTGGCTTCCCAAGGACAGGTATGACATGAAAATCCATTCGCCTATTCAGTGGGCCGAGGTTTGTTCCACGGTCAAGGAGCTGAATGGCTTGCTTGAGTACTTGACGGGACGTCATGTCGAATTGGACCTCGAGCTTCCCGAGGGAATCTACCATTGGTGCAAGCGTTCTGACGATGGCAAGCATGCATTGGGATTGGTCAATAGCCTGGACAAGCCCGTGGAAGTCAAGGTCGATATTCCCGGTTTTGCCAAGACGATCGTCCTGCCTCCGTATGGCGTGGACATAAACCGGTTTTGATTGCCATGATCAAAGCCAAAAAAGCAGTTCCTTAGGAGTCGTTAAAAAATTAAGGCAACAGTTCTGGAATTGTTTTGAGCTGTTTTTCCCCCGTCCTGTCAGTCGCGTATGCGCATACGCGACTGACAGGACGGGGGAAAGGCGGCCAAAAGAAACCGGAAGTGTAAACTTTATTTTTTAACGGCTCCTTAGGATTATTCCAGGAAGAACGGCTCGTTCTCATCAATCCTGCGTTTGAGCTTGCGCTTCTCTTGTTCAGGCGGAGTCTCCTCTTGTTCAAGCGGAGTCTCCTCGGCTTGAGCCTGTTGAGGCTCTTCTTCTTGTTTCTGGGCTTCCTCGGAAGTATCCTCGTCTCCCTCTGATGGCTGGTCGTCGAACTTGCTTCCCCTGTCCAGGACGACGACATTGGCGACCTGGTAGACCGTGACGCGGAATCCACGGGCGTCACGGGAACGCAAGGCGATATCCTTGAAGTCGACCTTGATTGCATTTGTAGAGCGCCTTTTGCTTGCGACGAGCTGGAGTTCCACGACGACTCCGTCGTTGGTGTAGAGTTGCTCGATGATGCAGTCGGGCGGGATGATGTTGTACTCCTTGTTGAGCATGTACTGCCCGATTCTGAATCGTTTTGCGTACCAGGTCCCGGACTTTTTGTCCCTGTAGATAATCGAGTAGATTTGCGATCTGTCGGCGATCATCACATACTTGGTTGGTCCGATGTATTCTTTTTCAGGGACTGGGATCACCCTGCATGAGCCATCGTTTCTGAGCAGGACTAGCTTGTCGAATTCCGTACAGACGAGTGGTGTCGCGTCCTTTGCCGAGGCTTTTACGGCCGTTCCGATGAAATAGTTGACCTTGTCGTGGTGGACCTTGATGTCCTTACGCGCGACGTCCTTTGCCTTTACGGTTTCCAGTTCTGTGATTTCCGTACGTCTCGGGAAATTTTTGCCGTATTTTTCCTTGATATTGGTCAGGTAATCTATTGCGAACGGCTTGATATGTTCGAGGTGGTCATGGACTCCATCCATGTCCGCAAGGATTTTAGCGAGTTCCGTCTCGTTTTTATTGATATCGAACAGCGAGATTCTCCTGATGGGGATTTGGAGTAGTTTTTCGATATCGTCATCCGTGATTTCTCTTCTGAGTTTATCCTTGTGTTGCAAAAGTCCCTTTCGTGTTTCCGAGAAGATTGTTTCAAGCGTTTCACATTTTTCGATTCTCTTGTAGATCCTGTTTTCGATGAAGATTTGCGCAAGTGTTTTTTCATGGAAAAGCTTTTCGAGCTTTTCCTGTTCGAGCTTGAGTTCCGCCGTGAGGTATTCGACAAGCTTTTCTGTATTCCTTTCAAGGACC
>JAGVUR010000045.1 GCA_019136135.1 Verrucomicrobiota bacterium | reverse complement strand
TTTCGATTTCCTGTGCGGTAGCCTGGGCGCCGTCAGGCGTCTTGTTGTAGTTGATTCCGACTTGGCAGCCTTCCTTGGCGAATGCAATTGCCGTGGCGGCTCCGATTCCGTGTGAGGAACCAGTGATCAGAACTTTTTTTCCTGTTAGTGCCATAGTGCTTACTCCTGTCCAGGAATGAGGTTGTTGGACTTGATTTCCTGTATATGCTCTGTGGTCGTGTAGAGTGCCAGAAAGAGGAAATCCGGGATGGTGCCGCCCCTGAAGCGGATAAGGTTTTTGGCGATTTCCTTTGGGTCATCACACCCGGCTTGCATTTGGGCGATGATAAAAGCCTCGTAGGTTCCGAGCAGGTCCTTGGTGATGTCAATCGCCGCTGCCGCCTTGCCGGGGGTGTTTGGGAAATCAGCGTTGAAGGGGATGAATTCGTGTCCGGGAATGATTGCGGAAGGCTTGATGGATGCGATTCTGCTCAGGGTTCGCCTATACTCCGGGAGTTTCATGTAGAGTGCGCATCCCTGTATGGTCGTTCCGTCAGCCTGGAAAGAGTCTCCCGTGAGGAGAGCTTTCGAGGGTGTGTGGAGGATGACGGCGGTATCGTCGTCGTGCCCAGGTGCATGAAAGAGCTGGAGCGGTCCGATCGATTCTTCGTCTTCCAAGATGAAATCGGGTTCGACACCCCTCAGCGAAGAGGAGGCTGGAGGTGAATCCTGGGGGAATTTCGCCCTGATCAGCTTGGCGTACTTCAGTGGATCCCGGATTTTTTCAGCGCTTTGCCTTAGGCATGCGATGGCTTTGACGCCGAGTTCGCGGAGGCGGTAGTGTCCTCCGACATGATCGCCATGGGTATGGGTTGCCAGGAGGCAGGTGATGTCCTTGGGCGTGATTCCGTGTTCGGCGAGAGCCGGAACAATGACGTTGTCCACGGATTGCGCGTCTGGCCCTGAATCAATGAGAAAAGCACTGTCGCCATCCTTGACGAGGTAAACACCGGTCCAGATTCCCCCCATAGGGACTTTGAGAAGGAAAACTTCCGGTGCCTGCTGGATGAGTGAGTTCACGATGTCTCCTGATATTTGGGTTCAATCGACTTGTTCGGCGACGAGGAACACCAGATGCTCGAATTCGGGCATTGGCTGATCCTGCTGGAAATCGAATTGCTTGCCATCGGCGAAAGCCTTGGTGACCTTCAGTTTTTCTGGCAGGTTCCAGGTTACTGATGCTCCGATGAGTTCGACGCCGAAGTTTCTGAGCAGCAGAACAATTTTCTTGCCGTCTGGAGTTTTGTAGGTATCTGCTGAGAGGTAGAGGTGTGCGTTTGGGAGTCCCCTGTAGGGTGCCTTGGTGCTGATGCCTGAGAATCCGTCCAGGTCATGGAGGAGCTTGCTCCAGAGCTTGACCAGATTGACGCTACGCCTGTCCGAGTAGGCCCATATGGAGCTGGCGGTACCGAAGAACACGATGTTTCCGACCTGTGTAACGGCTGGCTTTCCCGTGTCGTATGGGTATAGGCATTCTCCGTTGAGTTCAGTATACTTTTTGGATTCATCGGGGGGTGTGACCCACCAGTTGGCGTGTTTTCCGCCTGTTGGGTTGGCGAGGAATTCGGCGTCCGTGAGTTGGACGTCAAGCCCGCAGATTTGGAAGATTTTCTTGTTGCAGTCCCCGATGACAATGACCTTTCCGCCTGCTTGGATGTAGGCTTCCAAATTTGCGTAGTTTTGTTCGGCTAGCGATTTGATTCCTGCGAGGATGAGGACTTTTGTTTGGGCGGTGTCCCTGGGGATGTCTGTCACGATGCAAGTCGGGAGCGCGGCGGCCTGGCAGAGTTCGTATAGTCCGAAGAGGTGGTCTCGATAGTAGCTGTTATAGAGGTAATCGAAGTCGATGTCTTCGTTCCAGTAGATAGCGCAATCAGCCTTGTGGAAAGTTCCTTGCATCACATCGCGGAGTTGTTCCACAAGGTCAAGTCCCAACTTGGTTCCTTCACGTCTTCGTGCGACGATTTCCGGCGTTGCATAAGCCTTGTAAACTGGCGCTCCTGGATTGAGCATTTTTTTCCAAAGCGGGAGTTCCGGCGCGAAGAATCCATAGCAGAAGAAAGAGACCCCGTACGGGGTAATGGTTGAAAGGACGTAGTCGGTGTAGCGTTTTGGGGTGCTTGGCGGGAGTTTTCCCGAGCATGATTCGTGGTAGAAGTGCGTGTCCGCCACATTGGGGAGTTCCTTGGCAAGACCTTGGAGCAGTTCGATTTCCAGCTTGAAGTGGTAGATATTGTCACTCAGCGGCGGATGAAGCTGGAGATTGAGCAGGTCGAGTTCCTCGACTTTTGCCATCACGCTGAGATTTCGCGCCGGGACTGGGTTCATCCAGGGTTCTTGCATGTGGCTGATGTCGCTGACCTTGCTGATGGGGTAGTGCATCAGCGGGAGGTTGTACTTTTGCTTCAGGTGCCTGGCAAGCGTCCTGTAGAATTGGAGAAAGCAATCTTCGAGGAAGTGATAGACTTGTTTTATGAGCGTTCTGCTGGCGAAAATCTCCTTTGGTTTTGGCATTTCGCAGGAGAACGCCTTTTTCCAGAGTGCCTGGGTATGCCTGTCATACGTGAGTCCGATGCCGTTTTCGCAAGGCATGCAGATTCCCTTGCAACTTGGGTGATGTCCGTACTGGTCCAGGAGTGCGTCGTACTTGGCGATGAAATACTCCGCTGTGATTGGTGCAGCTGGTACGGTTCCGATTCTTCCGTAACGCGAATTGACGAGCTTTCCTTCGTGGTCGTAGCCATGGTGCATGTCCTCTGAATTGGCAAGCATGAAGTCCTTGTGCATCACGCCGGCCTCGGGAAGGAATGCCATGCCGTGCTTGTCACAAGCCTGGAAGACTTCTTCCAACGGATCCCGTGGCTCGTTTTTCCAATAGGAACTTCTGGGGAAGCCCTTGTGCGGCCAGACGATTCCATCCAAGCAGTTCCAGGTCTCCAGCCAGGCTGCATAGTCCAAATGGAGATTCCCGGCCATGTCGGCAATGCTTCGTTCCGCGTAACCTACAGGAAACGTGTCAGGCGTCCGGATCAAAAAAAGGGTGCCGGTCCTGAATTGGTTGAAGTATGATGAGTTCATAGGAATTCTCCGACTGTGCTGGTGTTAAAAAAAGCGTCCGTGAGTCTATTGGCTCAGGGACGCTTTGTCTTGACTTGAATCAGGCTATGGGATCAAGCGGGGATCAGGGCGTCGTAGAGGTGTATGGGATCAAGATCTTTTCGCCGACCTTCAGGTCGTTGTCAGTCATGATCGTCGGATTCTTCAGCTTGATGTTTTCCACTGACGCGCCGTAGTACGATGCGATTTTCGCCAAGGTCTCGCCTGGGGCAATCGTGTGCGACAAGGTCGGCTGCTCCTGCAGGGTGACAACGGGTTCTACGGTGGGAAGCGCTTGGTTGACGGGAGTCTTGTCTGGGACGACGACCTGCGGACCCTTTTCGGCAGGCGCGTCCTTCTTGGCTTCTTCAGCCTTGCTTTCCGTCTTCTTGGTTTCCGCCTTGGCGTCGCCCTTCAACATGACGACCTGACCGATTTGCAGTCCTTTTGCAGTGGCTTCTGGATTCCATGCTTTGATGTCTTCGAATTTGACTCCATGGGCTTTTGCGATTGTCCAAAGGCTGTCGCCGGACTTGACGGTATACTTGCCATCGGCGGGGACGACCTTTGCCGTCGCTCCCTTTGTTGTGGTAGAAGACTTGGTGGTTGTGGTGGTTGATTTTTTCGTGGCAGTTGCCTTTGGTCTTGGGCGTCCTGCCCTTGGGGTTTCGAGTGCATTTTCAGGGAGTGTCAGGACTGTGCCGATATGGAGGATTGAGTTGTCGCTGAGTCCATTGAGGGCGGCGATGTCCTTCCATGAGACACCGTACCTATAGGCGATGTCATAGCCACGGTCGCCCTGGACGACCGTGTAGGTTCGGGTGCCTGCCTTGGGGGTGGGGCTGGCAGGTTTTTTGATAGGAACCGGCTTGACGGCGGTGGGCTTGGTTTGGCCTGTTGTTGAGACGGCGACCAGGGTAGGCGCGGCATTGCCGTCGTCCCCCGTGAAGAGCGAGTTGATTGTGGGCGCCGGGGCTTCGGCGGTATCGGCAGGCACGAACAAGTTGGTCGCTTGTCCCGGGATTGCGGGCTGCTCGTTTGACGCCAGGTTGCTGGGGCTGACGGGAGCCGTGGCGGAAGGAGGCGTCGCAGGGGCTGCTGGCTCAGGGACCAGTTCCTTTACGCTGGAGGGCGAAGAGTAGGGCGGGGGAACCGAGTCGCGAGTGCGCAAAATAGCACGGGTATCGGCTTTCTTTTCCTTCTTGGTCGAGGCGCAACCTGTCAGAAAACAACTGACAACCAATGCCAAGGCCACAGTGACAAACAACCACGACTGCTTCTTCATCTTTATAACTCCTTAATGATGTCTAGCTTCCCCTGAACGATTGGTTATGGAATTGACCAAACCCAACCTCAAAAACAACATAACCTGTCAAATAACTAATTATAATCCAATTTTCGTTTCTGGCAATAAATTTAACAAGGTATTTGTTGAGTTTTTTTCAATTGGCACACAATTTTGTGACGTGTCTTTTTTTCACACCTCGAAATCAAGTCAAAAAACACCTCCTGCAACCGCAACATCTAATAATATTAGTAATGGATTCAGGAGGTTTTCAAAAAGGCGCGTGCCAAAGGTGAGTTGGCACGCGTCGTAGTTTTTTGGGGTGGTGATTATCTAATCTTCAGGCCGCCCTTTTCGATTGCCGGGATGACTGAGAGGACGGTGACACAGGAGTCATAGCCGACTTCGCCGGGGCAATTGAGCATTTTCTTGTCGTTTTTGGCGACAGCCGCGAAGAAGTTTTCGAGGTGGAGGTGATGTCCTTGCTTCATCTCGAAGTCTTTCATGACTGCTGCATGTTCTTCGGAACGTTTCTTGAAGGCGGGGATCAGGGGGATTGCCTGGAGTCCACCACCGATGGCGACTTGCTCGACTCCCTGCATCCACTCTGGGGGATCGATGTTGGCGCCAGGAACGAAGTAGCAGTTCCTTGGGTTTTCGGAGAGGTTGATCACGCCCTTGCTGCCGGAGAATCTCTCGTAGTATTCTTGCCAGCTGGCGGTATTGAGGACCTGGTAGTATGAGCGTGCGGATCCCTTCTTGCCCTGGAAGGTTGTCTTGTAGTCGTACATCACGGTTACATCTTCATACCATTCGCGCTTTACTTCGGGGTCTGGGAAATCCGGGAAATCGTCTCCTCCGAAAGCTGTGACGGCATAGGGTTCCGTATTGAGGAACCAAGAGAAGATATCGATCTGGTGCGAACCCAGGTCGGCGATGGGTCCTCTCGAGTATTTCTTGTACCATCTCCAGTTCTTGAACTCGTTCATGTTTTCGTAGCCATACTTCTTGAGGAGTTCGTCCGGGACTTCCTGTCCTTTTGCCCATTCGAGGAGTGCTTCTGGGGTTCTGTTCCATTGTCCGTAGATGGCTGTGAGCCTTCCACAGAGTCCTTCTTCGTTGATCATCTTGTAGGCATATTGGTAAACAGGATTCGAGCGTCTCTGATGCCCGATCTGCAGGAGTTTTCCTGTTTCGTTTGAGGCGGTGACCATGTCTTGGGCGAGCTTGATTTCATGCGTCATTTCCTTTTCGCAGTAGACATGCTTCCCGGCTTTCATGGCTGCGATGGCATGTTCTGCATGGAAGTGGTCGGGAGTGGCGACGACGACAGCGTCGAGGTCCTTTTCCTTTTCAAGCATTTCCTGGTAGTCGACGTATGCGTTGACAGGTTTTTTGTATGCCCTGAAGCGTCGCTGCATATAGTTTCTGTTGTAGTCCCAGATGTCGCAGATTGCGAGGCATCTGACGCCTTCTATCTTACGGACGCATTCTGCCAGGATTCGTCCCTGCACACCTGTTCCGATGATTCCCACGTTGATTGAGGAATTGGCGGCCGTGCTGGCGGCTGCATTTGCCGGTCCGTCCTGCGCCAGAAGTCTGGCGTGGTTGAAAGCCAGTAGGCCTGCACCGACGGTGCATGAGGATTTGATGAAGTCACGCCTGTCGATTTCCATTTTTTTCTACTCCTTAGGTGTTTGTTGGAGAATGTTATTTCCCATAGAGTTCGTTAAGCTGATTGACAGCAGTATCTGCCCAGAGTTCCCCGGTTCCCTTTGGTGATCTGACGTGTCTGCAGAGCCTTGTTTCGTAGGAGCCTTCGTCCAGCGCCTTTGCTGTGGCGACGTATCCGTTGTTTCCATTGGCGATTCCGACAACCATTGTGTTTGCAAACGGGGATCGCGACTTGATGTCAAGGCCGAATTCCACGAATATTTCGCCGCAGAGCGCCGCGATTCCCATCGTGCCGATTTTCATCGATTGCACGGGGACCTCGTACTCCATTGGGAGATGTTCGAGCATGACGAGTTCGCGTGCATAAGTCCACTCGCTCTTGTTGCTCTTGTCGCCTGACAAGTACAGTTCCCGCGCCTTTGCGATTTGTTCCGGTGTCGCCCTTCGCGAATGGAACGGCAGCCATTGGAGTTTTGCGTCAACGGTTGCCTTGCTTGTGAATTCCTCTTCCCTGAGGATGCACCATTGTTTCCAGGTTTCTGCGGCTACGACGTTTGCGACTCGTCGTTGCTGGAAGTACGGGTCTCTTGATGTACGTCTCGGCTTTGTGAAATCCAGGTTGTTGATATTTCCCTGGCATCCATTTGCGAGGATGACGAGGAAGTCTTCTCCTGCGATTCTCTGCAGTGCCTTGGCGTATTCTCCAAAGTAGTCTGCCGAGACTGAGAGCGCCTTTCCGTTTCCCACGTAGTGGAGCGCCAGGTTTGCATAGACTGCGATTGTTTTCTTGGTGTCCTTGTTTCGGGCGACCAGGATTTGCAGTTCGGGATCGGTTGGCCCTGCGGGCTTGATGGCATCCGGGTTGAGATGTCCGGGGTTCATCCTGACGGATCCGTCTTTCATGTGCCATCTTCTGTTGTGGCACTCCTCATGGCAATCGCCTTTGGCGCAGGCGATTTCTGCGGGTTCGAGGCGGTTTTGGGCCAGGACGAAGGAGTCCGCGATCTTCTGCGGTATGGTTTGGATGTAGTCCAATTGTGGCGGTGTCTCCAAGACTCCGGACATCGCGGGGGCGGTGTGGGTGTGGACCGAGGAGATGATCACGTTGTCCGGGGAGACTCCGGTCTGCTTCTGGATCAGGGCCTTGGCGTTGGCGGCAAGCCAAATTGGAATATCGATCAAGTCCAGGCAGATCAGGCCAACTGTGCGTTCGCCATCGTTGAAGACGATTGCCTTGACGAAAAGCGGATCGTTGATGTCGTTGGCAATCCGGTCTTCAAAATAGCCAACGAGATGACAGCCGAGGTTCGGGGTAATGTTGACTTGGGCGGCACCGACTTGAAGAGACATTCTTACGCTCCGGGGGGTTGGGGTGGACAAACAGTTTTCAAGAAAAACACCTTTTTTTCACCAATATTATTTACAATCGTGCGAATTGGTGTATTTTCAAGCTATAGGCGTGAAAAAGACATTTACTTTGGAGCCCGTTCGTGACGACTGAAGGCAAGACATCTCCATTCCCCAGCGCATTTCGGATTACCGATGAAGACAACGTGTTCATACCGGACAATCCCGTCGAGTTCATGCGTGCTGAAATCGAGGAGCTGGGTCTGAACGTTGACCTCGTCGAGCCTCAGCTTTCCAAGATTGAGAGATTGGCTGCCGGCGGGACAGGCGAGATTTTTACGGCACGCGACGATACGTTGGGTCGTGTAATCGCTGTCAAGACGTTGAAGCCGGACAACCAGTACAGCCTTGACCAGATTGAGCGGATAGTTCGTGAAGCCAAGGCCGCGGCGCAGCTGGAACACCCCAACATCGTGCCGATCCACTCGATTGGCGCGAGTCCCAGCAAGGGAATCTACTTTACCATGAAGCGGCTTCGTGGCGATTCGCTCAGGCATATCATCACCCAAATGTCCCAACGCAATCCCGCCTACACGAAGGTCTATACGTTCCATATGCGAATGTCGATCTTCCAAAAAATTTGCCAGGGGATATCGTATGCCCACAGCAAGGGGATCATCCATCGCGACCTGAAGCCCGAGAACATCTTGGTTGGGAACTTCGGCGAAGTGACGATCATCGACTGGGGGCTGGTCAAGAAAATGGATTCCAGCTACAGTTCTCACGTTCCGGCGATGCAGAGTCCCATTGAGGTTTACGAGATGAACGACCAGGGTGGGATCGAAGATGACGATCCGTACTCCCAGTCGATGGATATTGCGATGGATGCGGCGGCCGTGAGCCTGCCAATCGGCAACCTGACACGAGACGGCCAGCTCAACGGGACGCCAAGGTTCATGTCGCCCGAACAGATCTTCGGCGATGTCGAGGCGATCGATACTCGGACGGACATTTATTCGCTGGGGATCATCCTGTACGAGTTGCTGACATTTACGAATCCGTTTTCCGACAAGCACGAGGAGAATGAAATTTTGAATGCGGTGTCTCGCGGTCAATATCGTCGTCCTCGGCAGACCGCATTCGGGCGCGACATACCTCCGGAGCTGGAGGCGATTTGCCTGAAGGCGATGAACGTGAACAAGGAGAGCCGGTACAAGGCAGTCAACGAGTTGTTGAAGGATTTGATTGCCCACCAGGAAGGTCTTCGGGTCATGGCGTACAGGGCGCCATATTGGAGGCGCATGCTCAAGTTCTTCAAGCGCAATCCGATCAAGACCGCCATTGTATTCAGCGGACTTGTTGCCCTGCTGACCTTTGTTTCGGCGAACTACATTGTCTATTCGTACTATTACAACCTGACGATGCGTCAAGTCCACCTGAGTGTCGCCTCGGGCGAATTCAAGCTGGAGGCCCTTAGCAAGCGTTTGAACGATGAGCAAGAGGCCAGGCTCGCCGCCGAAAGGCGGGGCGAGGAGGGGCAGGAGATCATTGGACAAGAGCGCTATGAGGCAACGATGGCCGAGATAGACAACCATTTCAACGAGGCGAGCCTTTTGCTCAGCTCCATGGCCGGGCTCCGCAACAGCAGGCAGGATATCCAGCAGTGGCGGGAACGCATCATGAAGCGCAGGATCAAGTTCTGCCTGGAGCATGGCAAGTTGAACGAATTGAGGAAGCTCCGCGGATTGCTGGCGGCTAATTTCGGTGACAACCTTGAGCGGTCAAGCGAGGAAATGTCCGGCCTGATCGCGGAAATGGAAGTTGCGTTGGCGGGGCAATGCACGTTGGAAGTGCAAACGACTCCTCCTGGAGCTGCGTTGGAAATCGCTCCTTTGGTGATGGATGCAGACGGAACGCAGCTAGGTTCGGGAAGCCCGGTGAATTTCGAGTTGCTCTACAGCCCCCTTCGTGGCCTGAGGTTGCCTAAGGGGACCTATTTGATCAAGATGCAATTGGAAGGCATTCCTGAACTGATATGCCCGGTGACATTGAAGCACGGTGAGCAGAAGAGCGTATGGTACGACTTGCCCAAGGCGATTCCCGCAGGAACCGCATATGTGCCTGGCGGGACCTGCCTGATTGGCGGCAAGGCATCCCCCTATCGCCGCGAATTGGAGGTTGATGTCAAGCCGTTCTTCATCTCCCTGTACGAGGTTACCAACGGGGAATACCTGGAGTTTTGGCTGAGCCTGGATGGCGTTCGCGAGCGCGAGGAATACATCAGCCGGGTTATCTTGACGGCAGGCAGCAATGTGGCGTTTGCGGCGTGGGATGGCTCCGGGAAGCTGCTTCCCGAATTGAAGCGCGAGCATCCCGTAGTGGGAATTTCCCGCGAGGCGGCGGAAGCGTATTGCCAGTGGCTGGGGCGGAAATTGCATCGGCCATGCAGGTTGCCGACGGTTGAGGAGTGGGAGAAGGCGGCTCGCGGGACTGATGGCCGTCCGTATCCTTGGGGATATTCGTTTGTGTCTTCATACTTGTTTACCCACGAGAACGAGGATGCCTTGAGGGAATATGGGCGTTGGGCGCCGCCAGGGTCGTTCCCCGCTGACATTTCCCCGTATGGCGTGTTTGACATGGCGGGAAATGTCCGCGAATGGACAGCCAGCGAATTCCCGGATGCGTCCGATACGTTTTTCCAGATCAAGGGCGCAAGCAGTTCGACTCCCCGGAGATATTTGCCATTGGAATGCTCCGACGATACTGCGGTAGCCCCTTCGGACGTGGGGTTTAGATATGTTTTGCCGTACCTGGATACGGACACGGCCCAAGATTGACAGTTGGCGGCGGTTCCCAGGTCGTCGCCTGATAACAACAACACAATGCAAGGAAAAGAACGATGGACAAGGTACGTTTAGGTGTAGTAGGATTGGGTATTATGGGGTCGGGGCACATCAGCCATATTCTCGATGGGAAAATTCCTCGTTGCGAACTGGGTGCGGTTTGCGACATCGATGCCTCGAAGTTGGCGAAATACCCCAAGGTCAAAGGTTACGTCGATAGTGCTGAAATGATCCGCAGCGGGGATGTTGACGCGATTCTTATCGCAACGCCGCACTACGCCCATACGACGATCGGCATCGATGCGCTGAACAATGGCGTGCATGTGCTGACCGAAAAGCCGATTTCCGTTCACAAGGCGGATGCCCAGCGGCTGATTGACGCGCACCTGGCGCATCCCGAACTCGTGTTCTGCGCCATGTTCAACCAACGCACCGATCCCCACTACATCAAGGTCAAGGAACTGATCGAGGCCGGCGAGCTTGGAACAATCCAAAGAACCAACTGGATCATCACGACTTGGTTCAGGAGCGAGGCCTACTACCGCTCGGGTGGCTGGCGCGCGACTTGGGCCGGCGAAGGCGGCGGCGTCCTCTTCAACCAATGCCCGCACAACCTGGACCTCTTCCAGTGGCTCTGCGGAATGCCCTCCGCAATCACGGCAATCGGAGGAATCGGAAAGTACCATGACATCGAAGTCGAAGACGACATCACGGCAATTTTGGAATATCCCAGTGGAGCGACAGGCGTGTTCGTCACGACAACCGGCGAAGCGCCGGGGACAAATCGACTCGAAATCATCGGAACCAAGGGGAAGTTGGTTTGCGAAGGCGGAAAGCTGACATTCACGCGCAATGAAGTCCCGGCAGACGTCTTCTCCAAGGAAACCCCGAATATCTGGGGCGTCCCGCCAGTGTGGAATATCGACATCCCGGTCAGCGGCAACGGGGAGCAGCACATCGGAATCAAGAAGAATTTCGTGGCAGCGATCTTGGATGGCGCGCCATTGATCGCTCCTGGCGCGGAAGGGATCAATTCCGTTGAGTTGGCGAATGCCATGCTGTACTCGATGATGACCGGCAAGCGCGTCGAATTGCCGATGGATCCCGCCATGTACGAAAAGCACTTGAAGGGATTGATTGCCAATTCCAAGTACGTCAAGCCTGCCACGGTCGCCGTGGGCGATGTTGATTTCGCCAAGTCGCAGGACAAGTAAGTAGGGCGATCCGGTCGCCGTGGAAAATGGTCGCGTCGTCAAAAGTCAACTTATGGCGCGGCCATTTTCTTGGTTTTCTTGGTTTTCTTGGTTGAATAAGTCAGCATAAGAAGAGAGTCGAAATGCAAGCTGGAGAAAGTTACGCTATCGGATTGGATTTTGGGAGCAATGCCGTTCGTTGCGTTGTGATCGATTGCGCGACTGGTCACGAGGCTGGCGTTGGTGTCTGGGGGTACCGTTGTGGTGACAAGGGCGTATTCGGGAGTGCTTCGAATCCCCACGTTGCCCGGCAGGATCCCAAGGATTTCGTCGATGGCTTGTGTGCCGTCGTGCCGATGGCGTTGCTGGATGCGGTGGAGAAGAATCCGGCCTTCAGCATTGACTCCGTGATAGGAGTCGGGATTGATACGACGGGTTCGACGCCGATGCCCGTGGATGAAAACCTGAAGCCGCTCGCTTTCCGGGAGGAATTCCGTGACAATTTGAATGCGAAGGCATGGATGTGGAAGGATCATTCGTCTGTTGCGGAAGCTGAGCTGATTACTCGCAAGGCGAAGGAAATCCGTCCCGAATACCTGTCGATCTGTGGTGGAACCTATTCCTCCGAATGGTATTTTTCGAAGGTATTTCATTGTTTGAACGTTGACCCTCAAGTATTTGACGCTGCATACATTTGGCTTGAGATGGCCGATTACCTTCCTGCGTTGCTATGTGGCATTGATTGCGTTGATGACATGAAGTTCAGCGTTTGCGCGGCGGGTCACAAGGCGATGTTCAATGAGAGTTGGGGCGGTTTTCCGGACTCGTCGTTCTGGGCATCGATTGATCCTCGTCTCGGCGAGTATCGTAATCGCTTGCCCTCCAGGGCGTACTCCAGCGATCATCAAGCGGGCAAGTTAAGCGAGGAATGGTCCAGGAAGCTGGGTTTGCCTGCTGGGATTCCTGTTGCCGTCGGTGCATTTGACGCACATCTTGGTGCCGTTGGCGCGGGTGTCGGGGCTGGCAGGATGGTCAAGATCATCGGCACTTCTGTTTGCGACGTCTTGGTTGGGGCTGACGTTGATCAGATTCCCGGGGTATGCGGGATCGTGGATGGTTCCATCGTGCCTGGCATGAAGGGGATTGAGGCGGGGCAGTCTGCGGTCGGAGACATTTTCAATTGGTTTATCGAGAAAGTCTGTGGGGGCGACGCATCGATGTTCGCCCGGTTGGAGGAACAGGCAGCAAAACTGAAGCCGGGGCAAAGCGGATTGATGGCTTTGGATTGGCAAAACGGAAACCGAAGCATCCTGGCCGATGCGAGGTTGACGGGCTTGATCGTCGGATTGACGCTCCAGACTACCCAGGCGGAAATCTACCGTTGCCTTCTGGAAGCGACGGCATTCGGGGCGAGGCGGATCCTGGATCGGCTGGAAGAGTACGGAGTCGATGTGCGGGAAGTCGTCGCTTGCGGAGGAATCGCCGAGAAGAATCCGTTGTTTATGCAAATCTATGCCGATGTCCTGGGGCGGACGATGATGATTTCGGCATCGTCGCAAACCTGTGCCCTTGGAGCCGCGATTATGGCTATGGTCGCGGCGGGGATCTATCCCGACGTGCCAGCGGCTCAAAAAAGGGTTTGCTCCTTCAAGGAGGAGGTTTACAGGCCTGTGTCGTCCGCCAAAGTTGTTTACGATCAATTGTACAAGGTGTATTGCGAGCTTCACGATAGCTTCGGATTTGGAAATCATGCGTCAGTGATGAAAGAGCTTCTTAAGATACGCCAATGAAAAAAGAGGATTTGCACGATGAGGACTTTGTATAGGAATGCGCATGTGATATCCCCCGGCGTTGACATTGTTGGGGGTTCGGTTTTGGTTACGGATGGACGCATCAGCCAGGTGACGATGCCGAGCATGACGTTGCCCAGCGCCGATGCCGAGATCAATTGCGGCGGCCTGATGTTGTTGCCGGGATTCATTGACGTCCATGCCCATGGGCGTTCAGGAGTCGATTTCACGGATCCCGATCCGTCTGCGATAGTGACGATGACCCGTGACAAGCGCAAGGATGGCGTGACGAGCTTGCTGGTGACGACGTTGACCTTGAGCTTCGAGGAACTTGAAGTCTGCTGCAAGAATGCCGCAGCCGTGATGAACGATCCCGAGGCCGATGGCGCAAGAATCCTGGGCATGCACCTGGAAGGTCCCTACATCAATCCAACTAAGGCAGGAGCCCAAAATCCCAACTTCCTGCGCAACCCGGATTTCCTTGAGGTCATGGCGTTGAATGCGATTTGCCCGGTCCGAAAAGTCACCTTCGCTCCCGAACTCCCAGGGGCGATGGATTTCGCCCAACGCCTCCGAGGCGCGGGAATCGTGCCTAGCGTCAGCCATAGCGAAGCCGATTACGAAACGATGCTGGAAGCACTGCGAAACGGCGTGCGCGACTTCAGCCACTTCTGCAATACGATTACTCCAATGCACCACCTCGCCTTTGGAGCAGTGGGCGCCGGGCTGGAAATCGATGATTTCAACTTGGAATTGATTGGGGACAAGTTCCATATCCAGCCGCCGATGCTTCGCTTTATCTTCAAGGTCAAGAATATCGAGCGATTGCAGTTGATCACGGATGCCATGCGTGCGTCAGGACTCGGCGATGGTCCCTCCGTCCTGGGTGGCCTGGAGGTCATCGTCAAGGACGGAATCGCAAGAGTCGCCTCTACAGGTGCCGTGGCAGGTTCGACGTTGCTCTACAACCAAGGCCTGAAAAACCTCTATGAGGTGACAGGATTGCCTCTGAAGGAACTGGTCAAGGTGACTTCCTGGAACCAGGCGCGGACACTGGGCTTTTCGGATCTGGGGAGGATCGAACCAGGATACAGGGCCGATTTCGTACTTATGGACAAGAATTTCAACGTCAAGGAAACCTGGATTGCAAAGGATTGCCCAGCTCCTTAGTGACGATGGGAGGCCGAAAATAATCCCGGAAAAGCAGTTTGAGTATGAGCACCCCGGGTGCCCGTACCTGAAACTGTCTTGAATTATGAATGCTGAAAGCTGAATGCTGAAAGCTGAATGCTGAAAGCTGAATGCTGAAAGCTGAATGCTGAAAGCTGAATGCTGAAAGCTGAATGCTCCGTCCGCCCTGTCCGCCGTAGTGCAAAGTGCGAAGGAGGCTCCGTCTGACCCTTCTGACCCCAAACCTGCTTCACCGCCAGCCTCAACTTCTTTCGCTTCCTCGCGCGCACTACATTTAGGGGCGGAGGCCCCCTTACGGTTGGGTGGGCTAAAGCCTTATTTGCAACACTAAAAAATCGCGTTTTTTAGGAAAATTTCAAGCAAGAATCATGCACAATCATTGACAAACATCGTTAATCATCCAGAATAGCAACCCATTAGGTAATCCGGATGATTCTTGATGACTTCAATCGATTAGTAGGTCATTTTTCCATACCTATTTGAGTACGAAATAAAAGTAATCAAACTTCGATCTGGGATCCCTGCCCTTAGCCTGACCTGACAAGGGGTGCCTTGAGACAAAAGTTCCACATCCTCCACGTAAATTTACGAATCGGTTAAGCATGAGCGCCCCGGGTGCCCGTACCTGAAACTGTCTTGAATTATGAATGCTGAATTATGAATGACCCGTCTGACCTGTCCGACCTGTCCGACCTGTCCGACCTGTCCGACCTGTCCGACCTGTCTGACCTGTCTGACCTATGGATGCGCCGTTTTTCGCCGTTTAAGCGGCGAAACCGCCTGAGTACGATCACCCCGGGTGCCCGTACCTAAAACTGTCTTCTTCTGAAGCAGCGCAAAACCGCCCGGCCCGCCCAACTGGGGCTTTGTCATGTTTCGCCGCTTAAGCGGCGAAACCGCTTGAGTACGATCACCCTGGGTGCCCGTACCTGGATCCGTCCCGCTCCGCAGCAGGGCAAATCTGGGCGACTGCCTGGCTGGGGCTTTGTCATGTTTCGCCGCTTTAGCGGCGACATTCCTTGAGTACGAGCACCCTGGGTGCCCGCACCTGATTTTTTCTCAACTTGTGGAAGTTTGGTCAACCAAGCGCGGCGAGGATTTCTAGCCTTGAGTCGATGACGTCTCCCTTTTCGTGTTGTTGTTTTAGGAAATCGGGGAGCTTTTTTCTTGGGATGGTGAAGACTTGAATTGCTTCGTTTGCATCGAGGTGTTGTTTTGGCTTTTGGTTTTCTTCGGCTGTTTCGTCGATATCCAGGAAAGCGATCGAGACGAGTTCGCCGGTCAGTCCTGGTGAACTTGCTGCTGGTGGTGTTATCGAGATCAGCTTGCCATGGAATCCAGTTTCCTCGATGAGTTCGCGGATTGCGGTTTGCGCAGGCGATTCGCCGGGTTCGACAAGTCCGGCAGGGCATTCGATGCAGAAGGCGTTGACTGGCGGTCTGAATTGTCTCACCAGCACGATTTTATCTGAAGGTCGCAGGCGCGCGACGATATAGACCGCGGCCTGCGCATTGATTCGTTGGGCGGCTTCCCATTTGCGGTTCTTTCCTTGGCCGTCCTGAAAGGATTGGAGTTCAAGGCGGATGAATTTTCCTTCCGCAAGGGTAGTCGTTCCCGTGATTTTCATAGGATGTAATTAAGCAATACTTAGTAAGTTACGACGAGTGCGATGATTTCGAGGGTTTCATCGCCGACGCATTCGACGGCGTGGGAGTTTCCCTTTCCTGTGAGGACCGTATCACCGACCGTGATTTCGGCGATTGTTCCATTGTCGTTGACTTTTCCGCGTCCTTTCGTGACGATATAGATTTCGTCTTCGCCTTCGTGCGCATGGAGTCCGATTCCCGATCCGGGCGGGAGGATGAGCTTTGAGCAGACTCTGACACGCTGTCCGCCGCCGAAGTCTTCTTTGAGGAAGAATTTTTCGAGTGTTACTTCGCCTGGTCCGCCCTTCATGTTTTTACGGGTTTCGAGTTCGTAGGTTCCTGCGAGTTTGATCATAGTGATGTTCCTGTGGAAGAAAGCTTATGATTTGGACAGAACGAGTGCCGTTCTGCACGGGAGGTAGAGATTGAGGACGTGGTTTCCGTCTTTTTCGGAGGTTTTGGCGGTCCAGTCGTGTCCGATTCGTCCAAATCCATTGAAGAGTTCCGAATCCGTATCGAGGATTGGGGTGAATTTGGCTGGTTCTGGGAATCGGACTTGGAATTGTGGTTGTGATTGAGTAGGATGGAAGTTGAATGCGAAGACTAGGTTGCTTCTTTTGAAGACGATGATTTTGGCATCCTGGTCGAGCCAGATCAATTCTGGCACGTGGTTGAAGAATTCCCGATTGTTAGTGATCGTGCTGAGCATCTGCTGGTCGAAATCGGCGAGCGGTTTGAACCGAAGTTCATCGTTGTCTCGGAGCGACCATTGCCGTCTAGCGTGATGGTACGACCAGTTGTTGCCTTCCCTTGGAAAATCGATCCATTCCGGATGCCCGAACTCATTGCCCATAAAGTTGAGGTATCCGTGTCCGGCTGTGGCGAGCGTGATCAGCCGCGCCATTTTATGGAGTGCGATCCCCCTGTCGACTGCGAGTGATTTTGAGCCGACGTGCATTTGCGTATAGATATCGATTCCGATCAGTTTGAAGATGAAGGATTGTCCTCCGACCATGGCTTGGTCGTGGCATTCGAGATAGGCGACAGTTCGTTCATCTTGTCTTCTGTTGATCAGTTCGTACCAGAGCTTATAGAGATCCCAGTGCTCGTCAGGGATATCTGTCAGCTTGAACCACAGGTCTGTGACTCCCATTGCCAATCTGAAATCGAAGGCCGCTCCGCCTTGCGGGATTGGCGCCGCGAGGCCCGGGAGTCCCGAGACATCTTCCGCGAAGGTCCAGGCGTTGGGATCGATTTCATGGATCAGGTCATTGGCGAGGGCGAGGTATGCGAATGCATCGAGGTCCAAGTTCCCACTGAAATAGTCTTCATAGGAGTTGAACGTCCTGAAGAGTCCATGGTCGTGGTACAGCATCGACGTGACGCCATCGAACCTGAATCCATCGAAGCGGAATACTTCGAGCCAATATTTGCAGTTTGAGAGCAGGAATCTGCAGGTTGCGTCTTTCCCGTAGTCGAAGCACCTTGAATCCCATGCTGGGTGCCATCCTCGCTGGCCTGCGTGGCAATAGAGGTATTCTGTTCCATCCTGGAAGCCGATGCCTTCGATTTCATTTTTGACGGCATGGGAGTGGACGATGTCCATCACGACCTTGAGGCCTAATCCATGGGCGGTATCGACGAGCTTTTTGAGGTCGTCCGGCGTTCCGAATAGGTCGCAAGGCGCGAAGAAGCTTGAGACATGGTAGCCGAAGGAACCGTAGAACGGGTGTTGTTGGATTCCCATCAATTGGATCGTGTTGTATCCTGCGCGTGCGATTCTGGGCAGGATCTTTTCTGTGAATTCGTTATAGGTCCCAACGCCTTCCTTTTCTTGTGCCATTCCCACGTGCGCCTCGTAGATGATTGGGTTGAGGTGCTTTGGGGCTTGGTGTTTCCAACGGTATTTTACGCGTGGCTCCCAGACTTGGGCGTGGAATGCGACACCGTACTGGCTGTCTTGGGTCTTTTGCCTGACGACTCGATTTGCGGTTGCCGGGATTCTGAATCCTTCTCCACCGTTCCAGAAGACCTTGATTCCATACGTGTCCAGGTGCTGGATCTTATGTTGCGGGAGTTTGATTTCCCAGACTCCGCCGGGCGCTCGCTTCAGTTGGAAATCCGGATCGTTTTCATTCCAATCATTGAATGATCCGATCAGCGCGACGCGTTCGGCGTTAGGGAGCCATTCTCGGAAGCTCCATGTTTTGTCTTTGTTTTTATGGAGTCCGAAGTATTCGTGCCAATCGAAGGGGAGTTTCCTGAGGTCGCGTCTTCGTTTCAGCACGAAGTCCCTGCGTTTGTCCAGTTCCGGCTTGAATTGTTGGAGCCAGGCATCGTCAGCCAGGTTGCGCGGCAGGTTATTCCTTTGCATATCTAGAAATCATGCGGGGATTATCATCCCGTCTTTAAGTATGAGGTCGAGGCCGTAAGATTTGCTGAGACCGCCCAGGATTTCGAGGATTTCCTCTGCCTCGTCACCTGTCGCGATTTCGGGGAGTCCATTGAAGTCGTCTTTTCGATGGAAGTTAAGATAGACCGGGAGCATCGAGAATTCAATCAGTTCCTGATTGTTGAAGACGAGTTTTGGCAGAACCGTCTGGTAGTTGAGCTTGTTGCAATGGAGCCCGATCGTATGTCCCTTGGAGCGTGCGTAGAGCGCCTCTTCCGCAGTGGAATAGATGTCAATCCCGTACTTTTCCATAAAGTCGGCAGGTAGGAATTCGACCTTTAGCCCCTGATAGATGAAATCCCCGAGGGAATAGAAGATTGGCTTGTTTTTGTAGAGTTCGACGGGTCTGAGGCGATGGCATCCGCCACCGAAGATCGCCGCCGCTCCATTGTCGATGCACGCATGGGCGAATTCGATCAGGTATTCCGCCGGGTTTTCTTCCCTGACGTTATCGTTGGTGTGGCAATGGACGACAACGAATACGTAGTCTGCTTTTTGCTTCGCTTCCTGGATGGTGCCGATGATGCGGTTCAGGTCATCCTTGTTGCACTTGGTTTCGGGCTCGTTTTGGTTGGTTGTGAATTTTGTTTTTCCGAATACGAATACGCCTTCTGGGTCGGCGGTTTCGTATCCTGTTTGAATGAGCCTGTCGTGGTTGTAGTTGATACGTGTCTTTTGCGCGATATCCTTGAGCTTCGCCAGGTCTTCCTCATTGATTTTGAAAGCAGATTCGTGCCTGAGGTAGTTGACCCCTGGCCTTGCTTTGATGTCATGGGTCGCTCGCCCTGCCTTTGAAGCTACTTCGAATGAAGCATCGACGGCAATGATCGCTGATATCACTCCATTTTCAGCTTGGATGAAAGCAGGTTTTTGCGCGTCTTCGAGGCTGCGTCCTGTTCCGGAGTGCTTTAGGTTTCTGGCATCGAGGGTATCGATGGTTGAGAGCAGGCCATCGTAGGAGTAGTCGAAGGCGTGGTTATTTGCGTTCCCGAAGTAGTTGAACCCGAATTTGAGCAGATGGTCCAGGTCTTTGGTGCGGGTGTTAAGCCACGTTCCGCCGCTGTATGCCGATGCGAAGAACTGGTAGTCCGTCAGATTGGTTTCGAGGTTTGTGATCTTGACGTCACAGGCATTGATGAAATCAGCCAGTTGTTTGAGTTTCTGGTCGTATTCCTTTGGAAACGGCGCTAGGAAAAGTGCGTCGCCAGTGCCTGTGACAGTCAGATTCGAATTCATATCAAGCGGATTGTATTTTGTGCGTTGAACTTAACTTAAGGCGACCACTGTCCGAGTTCCCATCTGACGCGTGACATGAAGAAGTTTCCTGCGTAGGAGACTTGGAGTGCGGGGGCGTAGTTATTGGCGTCACTTCCTTTCTTCTTGACGTGCCAGAAGCAGGTGATGATCGGGAATATCGTTGGGTCGTAGGGACCGTCGTTATTGCCGTTTTCGAGCTGGTGTTCCTTGCAGTCGCACAAGGTCGGGTGGTCAGTTGGATTGGTACCGGGGAACCAGGTGGGGGGGACCGATGAAGAGTCGCCATTGCACATTTGATAGAGGTAGCTGATGCCCCTTCGGGAGGTTTTCAATGATTTCTTGGAGTTTTCCGCGAAGTTGGGTGTTTCGTGGACTGATGTACGTCCCGGGGTGTCGTAGAAGGGAGCAGCCTGGTTGTCGCCGTCGTGGGGATGGGGGTCGCCGTTACGTTGCCGATCCATGGGGCAATCGTACATTTTCCTGGAATCGACATAGTCCGGGAAGAGGTGGGAGAGCCAGTAGGGGAATGCGTCTCGGTTGTCGTTTTTGTACATGTTGACTGCAAGCGAGAACTGCTTGAGCTGGTTCGTGCAGGTTGTTTGGTTGGCCTTTTCGCGGGCTTTCCCTAGCGCCGGCATCATCATTGAGGCGAGGATTGCAATGATACCGATGACGACAAGCAATTCGATCAGAGTGAAGTTTTTGTTGTGCTTTTTCATGGCTGTGTATGCCCTCTTTTAGGTATATGAAAGACAAATTTATGACAAGATATGTTTCGTGTAAATAAAAACGATTGTGTTGAAGGAATTATTTGTTAATTATGGTTCAATGACGATGTTTCGGTGTGTTGTCTCGGACCACTTTCCATTTTTGTCTTGAGTCCTGACGTGGAAGAACCAGCTTCCGGGCTTTGTGTTTTTAAATTGCGCGAAGGGGGTGGTGTGGGTAATTTTTTCGCTTGGGATCGTCGTTGGGCTTTGGTCGAAAGCGACTGCATATCCCTTGTCATCGGGATGGGCTGACCAATCGAAGGCGGGATCTTTTCCTCGGTTTGAGAAAATCGTGAAGTTGTCGAAATAGACTCTTGCGTCTTCTGGGTTTTTGTATCCACCTGATGAATGGCTGGTCGCCCAGAGTGAAAGTTCCGCGGCATTGAGTCCTGTTGGCGGGAAGCCGTTTTTGAATCGTGTGTCCTGAAGCATTTTCCTGAGGTCGACATAGGTTTCGTGCCATTGTCCATCCTGGATTGCGAATGGATTTGCTTGTCCGACGACTCCCGCAGTGAAGTGGCTTCCAGGAACGTTTTTGCCGGTCCATTCGACGACTGTCAAGGTTTCATTGACGAGGAGCGATAGATTGAGGGCACATTTCGGTTGTTTGAATTTGTAGTTGAATGCGAAGCAAGGCCATCGATTGACATCCCATGGCGCTTTTCTGAAGTAGATTGAGCAGAACCCGTTTTGTTCGAGGTTGACGAGTTCGGCGGAAGCGTGTCCAGTCGCTGCTGTATCCGTATTTCTGAGCGCCCACGCTTCTCTTCTGATCTCGAATCCATTGAAGATTTCCGGCGTTTCGTAGGGGAGGTTTGTTTCGAGTGTTGCCCTGACGAGCCTGTCTGACGGGATGTACGATACCAATGGCGGCGTTGGAGCTTCTCTTTGCGGAACTGACTTCTTCGGGAGACTTGGGAACGTCTTGAGATTGGCATCGCTTGGAATGAATTCCAGGTTGTCGATATAGAACGCTATTCTTTGGTAGGAGGACATTCTCCAGGTATCTGCGAGGGCAATTTTCCTGATGATCGTGTCTTCTTTGATGTGCGGTGCAAGCAGTTTGGCGAGGTCGATTTGGACATGGTGCCATTGGTTGTCCCGGATAATGTCCGCTTTTCCCGCGACTGTCCAGGTATTGTCAACGCCAGTCAGGGTGATTTCGAGGTTTTTGAGGTCTGTTACGATGATGAGATTGATTTCGATGCCCTGGGGAATCTTGTAGTCGAAGGCGATCTTTGGGATGGTTTTCAGTGAGAACGGGATGTCGCAGAGGATTGCGCCGGCGATTCCTCCGATGTTTTGGTTGAGGAGCCTGAGAACGCGGTTGCCGTCCTGGAGTGATTTCGGGACCCTTAGCAGGGCTGCTCCATCCGGCCCGCCCAGCCTTGTGACGGTGCCAAGGGTTTGTGAAAAGTCGTTTTTGAGGGATGTTGTGGTGGTTGATTCGGTTGGTTTGTTGTTTGTTTTTTGCTTGGTTAGTTTTGGTTGCGTATATTCTACGGTTGCTCCAGGCGGGTTGATTCCCAGTCCTGCGATTTCGGCGATGGTTTCGTATGGCGAGGCGATGGCGATTTGCGAGACGATAAGTTTTTCGTTGGCTTCAAAGAAAGGCCGTGCCGCATGTTCCAGGTTGACATTGATTTCTAGCCAGCCGTCTTTGCCTTGGGGCGGCAGTTTGTTGTCAAGCAGGAAAGTGAAGTCTTTTTGCCTTATGGGATTGTTGAGAGGGATTTCTGCTACTTGTCCATTGATGTTGAGGAGCAGTGCGAGGCATGTATTGGATCCTGGCTTGACATCAAGTTGGAGGGTGTTGAGGGTATCCAGGTCAAAGGGAGCGTCGTGGATCACTGTAGAGAATTGACCGCCAGAGATTGGGTTGACTGCTGTTTTGGCGTTTTTTCTGGTTTGTTTTGGCGGCTGGAAGACGTGCGGCGGGGTTGCAGGACCGCAGTCTTTTTGGAAGGAAAGTGTTGCCCTGGCGATGGCGATTCCGTTGTCGCCCCAGGTCCAGAGTGCGAATTGCGAAGGGGTTTCCGGCGATGTTTCGTCCTTGATGTCAAAGACGGTTTTGAGCGGGATGTACTTCCCGCTGTCATCGTGCGCCGCTGAATGGGCGAGGATTTTCCCGTTTCTGCGTTGGATCCTGAAATGTTGCCAGACCTGGGTGACGCGATGGTACAAGGGGACTTCACGGCGTCGTAGATCTGTATCGACCCTGTCGTCATTGGAGGCAAGCAATTTGTCCTTGAGGAAGAGTTGCGACGGGAAGTCGTACATTCCGTTGACGAAGTTGTATCCTGACGCCAAGTCTGTTCCATCGGCTGCAAATGTGACATTCAGCGATGTCGGGAATGTGAAGTGGGCCCGTTGCGCCGTTCCTTCCAGTGGAGCGGCGAAGATTTCAAGGTCGAAGTCGCCGGAGATTTTCCTCAGGTTCCAGAGGACTGTGTTTCCGTGGTTGACGTCCGTTGGTCCTGGGATGCCTCTTCCTGCGAAGAACGACCATTTTGGGACGCAGGCCCATCGGTGTGTCGATTTCCATGAGCCGATTTGGGGGAACCAAGCTGTTGGTGCGTGCTCGAAGCTGTAGTCGAGTCGATGGGATGACCTTACGGTTGTGGAGTCTCTCCAGTCCGGTCCAGCGAGGTCTTCGAGTCCCGAGGCGCCGCCGAGATCGACTGCCAGGTCGCCCTTGAGTTGGCAATCTTCGGGGATTTCTGCTTGGAAGAGCTGCTTGTCATTAAGTTGGAAAGTCAACTTTCGCGAGTGCGTGATAGTCAGGTTCAATGAGTTGATTTCCAGCGGTGCCGGCGCTTCGGCGATTGGCTTTCCATTGACGTTTAGCGAAGCCTTTTGGTCTTTGACGGCGATAGTTACGCCTGAGTTCGGGGCGTCGTCATCGACGAAAGCCCTGATGGCTAGTTGTTTTCTTGGACCTTGCTTGCCGATGCGTTTCCAGGTCAGGTCGAGGTCGTTGAAAAGTCGCGATCGGAACCAGTGGAAGTCGTCTCCTCGTTGGTTCCAGAATGACCTGGGGTGCGCCCAATTGACCATGAATCTGTCTGTCAGGAAATTTTTCCCCGAGAAGTCTGACCAAGTTTGCTCGGAAGGACCAAATGGATTGATCCTGGTATCCAGGAGGTCATTTGGGATAGTGGTTTTGACGGTCACGTCGTCAAAGAATGCTTGGCTTGAGTTTTTGAGATAGAGTCCGACTTGTCCGTTGAAGACGTGTTTTGTCTCGCACCTAAGGGTTTCGATTCCCGCCTTGGTGGCGATTAGGGTTCCGTTGCTGATGATCACTTCAAGCCTGGTCCATGCTTCGACTTGGTTTTGAAGGGTGACTTTTTGGCTTGCAATGACATTGTCCTTTCCCTTTTCGCGTTTGATGAGCCTTGTTTCCTGCCCGCTATATTCGATCCTGGCGAAGTTGTCCTTGTCCTGGAAGGCGAAGACGAGCGCAACGGCTTGTGCATCCTTGGTCAGGACCGAGGCGCCAAAGCGGAAATCGCGCCAGAACCATGCCGATGTTGTTGCGATTGCAAGCGCTTCTGCACCGGGATCCGTTGCCGCCCAGAGCTGGAATGCTCCTTGGGAGGAGCCTGGGTTGAGCGACATGTTCAGTTCAAAGCGTCCTGACAGTGTCGTCCACAGTTTCTGTGTCGTTTCGTCTCCTGCGCGTGCGAAATCGTCCTGGAAATTGATTGGCGCGAGTCGCTGTGCGGTCGGTTTGAGTCGATGCCCTTGGAAGTTGGGGCGTGGTGGCGGATCTTTGATTGGCGGTCCTTCTCCGAGGTGGATTCCGCCCTGTGAAACCTGGGTCTTGTCACTGGCGAGCCAGATATCAAGTGGTTTTCCGCTTCGGTCATAAGACACTTCGAATCCAGGCAGGGCGACCTTGGTTTCCCCGAGTTTGACTGTCCATGCCGGCTGGTTGGAGTCGCGCTTGGACACGGCGATTTCCGCCTGTTCGCCGTCCAAGGGAATTCGGACGACTTGGGAATACTGGCCGAACAGAGGAAGCCAAAGCAATAAGGCTAGGAAGGATAGACGCGTCTTCATCGGAAATAATTAAGAGGTGAAACAAAAATATAAAAGCAAAATTTAGCATGAGTGCTTGTAAAAATCAATCCTTAGGCTAGTCTTTGTAAGGTTTAATGACCATATGTTTTTATTGGATGACACACTAGGAGGCTTTGCTATGTTGCGTTCGGTGAAACTGGTTTCGACTCTGGCGCTTGGATCGTTGGCGGGATGTGCTAGCCTTGGGGGAGACAAGTATGCCGAAAATCTGGCGGCCGGGATGAAGACCCCGGAAACCTCAAGCTTGTTCGTCAAGTACATCGATCCGGAAAGCAAGGTCGTCTCGTACATACTGAAGCCAGGACTGGTTGGCGAAAACCAGCAGTCGCTGTACTTCACCGCCAAGTCGATGACGAACGATGGAAGATTCCTCGTTTTTGACATTTCATGCAACGAGTACGAGTCCTTCGATGTGAAGAAGGCGCCGGAAAAACTTGCATACCGGGGCAAAAAGAAGGCCGTGATCGACTTCGTGAAGGACAAGGTCGTCGTACTCGAGGGGATCGGCGGCCAGATTCCGTACTTGGATGTTGACAATGATGTCATCTATTACGGTCGCTTCAGCAAGAACAATCCAGATGTGAACGGATTGTACAAGCGCGAGCTTTTGGGTGACCCCGAGCAGGAAATCTTGGTGTGCAAGATGCCGCGTGAATTGACCGAGGGAGCGTCATATGTCCGGTATTTCACGCATTTGACCCTCTCGGGCGATCGGACGCTGGCGTACTTGGACAGTCGAGTTGACGACAATCACATCCAGGGGGTGCTGAACATCAAGACGGGTGAATACACGAAGTGGGGCGAATCGGGACTGATCAACATCAATCACGGCCAGATCCATCCCGTTCGCAACGACATTGCCCTCAATGCGTGGGAATGCGTGCCTTGGAAGGATTCGAAGGGACAGTACCATTCGATCGTTCGTCCGACGAAGGAGAACCCGGATGTGATTTATCCGCGCCTTCAGTTGACAGAACCGGGAAAGCGGACGATGATCCCCGCAAAAGCCCACAATGCCGCGAGTCACGAACGTTGGGACGAGCAGGGTGACGGATTCTATTGGTGTGGACGAGGCGTTTGGTATCACGACCTGAAGACTGGCGAGCAAACAAAAGTCAGCCCGATCGGTACCCATGCGATGATGTCGATCGACAAGAATTACGTGATCGCCGACAATAGTCTCGATGGTTGGTGGCGTGGTTGTGCCTGGCAGATCTACTTCCACAATCGCAAGACAGGCAAGGGATGCTATCCCTTTACCAGGCGTCCCGCGATGTGCACGAAGAATGCGGAATCCAATCTGCATCCCGATCCGCATCCCCAATTCGTCTGCGGCGACAGGTATGTGGTTTGTACCATCAACAATGCCGATGGTCACATGGATCTTGCCGTCACGCCGGTGCCGCAACTGATCGAGATGACTTCAGCGGCGGAATAGCACCGAAAAAAAGCCTTGGCGGTTTTGATCGTTCTCGCCAAGGCTATGTTTTGGGTTACTGATTGCTTAGAGGAGTTCCTTCAGCCCTTCAAAGGAGAGTTGGAGGCATTCCATCGATGATTTCTTGTCTGGATATGTTTCCTGCTCGATCGTCACCCATTCCGTCGCACCGACTTCTCTGCAAGCCTTGATCGTTTCGACCCATGGAACGGAGTCTTGCCCGATGATTGCTTTTTTCTTTCCATAATCGGCTTTGCTGACGGCAGGTTTGAAGTGTGTGATCTGCGTGCGTCCCGGATATTTTCTGATCAGTTGTGCGGGATCTTGTCCTGCGACGTATGACCATCCGCAATCTTGCTGGAGTACGACTTCTTTGATTGTGTTTTCAGCGAAGTGATCCCAGTAAGTCTTGTTGTTGTAGACCTTGAATTCGTTCGTGTGGTTGTGGTAGCCGCAGTACAGCCCGTAGTTTCTGAGTTTGGCTGCGGTTTCGGAGTAGAACTCCGCCAGAGCCTTGTATTTTTCTGGGTTTGTGAAGTCTCCGTCGCCCGGGCAGATCAGGTATTTGCAATCGAGTGCGGTATAGAAGTCGATAGTCCTCTTGAGATTATCGCCTCTGAAGCTTGCAGTTCCCAGATGTGTTCCTGCTGCTACGAGTCCCAGGCTGTCAAGTCTTTTTTTGAGTTCCTTTGGTTTTCCGGAATAGTTCCAGAATCCTGCGAATTCGACTCCTTCGAATCCGATTTTCGCCACGTCTTCGAGCGCCTTGTCAAAATTGACTTTGCAAGCGTCTCTGACGGAGTACATTTGCGCTGCTATCTTGAGCTTGCGTTTTTCCTGCCCTTGGGCCTTGAGGGCCTGTGGAAGCATCGCGATGCCCAGCGCCGCCACCGAACCTGACTTGATGAAATCCCGACGCGATATCACTGTGGTTTCCATAGTCGCTCCCTAGTTTGATTGTTGATACTCATATGCGAACTTTAAAAGTATTTGCTTTTAATAACATTTCCAATATAAATTGATGTTTATTATTTGGCAAGAAAAAAATGTTTTTAGCTTGCTTTTGCGCGATGGTCTAGTACATTTTATTGAGTTTGGCCTGGGGTTCAGGCCGTAAATCAAGAAATCTAAATATATTAAGGAGGTTGATGCGATGAAAAAAATGTTGGTATTGGTTTGTGCCATTTTGGTTTCGGTTGTGATGACTGGCTGCGTGACCAGGATGCCTGAAGGCTTTGTCGTCAGCGAGTACACGATTCCCCTGTCTCTTGGCGATTCGGCCAGCTACTCGAAGACAGGTGTTTCGACTGCACGCTCGGTCCTCGGCATTCTCGCGCAGGGCGACGCCAGCATTGAAGCAGCTTGCAAGGCAGGCGGCATCAAGAAGATCCATCACGTTGACTGGAAGGTCGAAGGCGTTCTCTTCGTCACCAATTATACCTGCATCGTCTATGGTGAACCTTGATGCAGGCGCGGAACTGAAATAGCAGCAAAACCTTTGGGCGGAAGCGCAACTCAATACGTTTCCGCCCTTTTTTTGCCTGTGCCTTGGGAGGACATGTTAGGCCTGATGACAAATCGTGTTTTGCGTTTGCGGATTTCTTGCAATTGAAGGGATTGCGTGATACACTGAATCAGGTACAATATCCATAACCTTAAATAATTTCAGTCGGAACCCGGACGTGCGATGTAGCACCCGGGCAGTCAAGAATTCAGGGGCAACCAAGGAGCGAACCATGTCGGAAGAATTAGGTCGAATGATGGTTGGAGCAGGTCAGAGTGACATCACGCCGCCTATCGGCACGGAATTGTCAGGGTATTTCCACACACGCATTTCTGATGGTGTCATCATTCCTTTGCGCGCGAAGGCGGTAGTCGTTGGTGAAGGTTCAGACCGTTGTGCATTGGTGGCATTGGATTTGATCACAGTGACTGCCGAGTTGACGGGGCAGGTCCGCCAGCTGGTCGAGGCCGCGACAGGCATACCCGGCGAGAACGTGATGCTATGCGCGACACATACTCACACGGGACCCAATCCCCGTCGCGGCGGAACCGTCAAGCGCAACGAGGCTTACATGGCCGAGTTGCCGAAGATGATTTCAAAGGCTGTTGAGATGGCGGCCTCCAACCAGCGTTCATGCCTGATGTGCATTGGCACGGAGCATGAGGAGGGGTTGGCTTACGTGCGGCGCTTCAGGATGGAAAATTGCAGCGAGCAGTTCGGCCCCGGCGGATCGCTCAAATGCGAAGGACCTGCGGGACCCACGGATCCGATCTTCGGAGGAATCGTCTTCAAGGAGGAAATTACGTCGAAGCCATTTGCGGTCATCTGCAACTACACGGTTCATATCGACGTGACTTCCGGAAACAAGATATCGGCGGATTTCCCCGGCGTCATGCAGGATACGTTGCAGAAGATCTACGGCGACGACCTGATCGTATTGTATGTTCAGGGCGCGTGCGGCAACATCAATCACGTCCCGTATCTCCAGAACGATCCGTTCCCACGCTCGGGAGTGCTGAAGTCCGAGCAGATGGGACGGGCTTTTGCCGGCAAGGCGATGGCGATTATCGAAAAAGCGCGCCCAAGCAAAACAACTGCGTACGGAACGGTCCGAGAAATCCTGGACGTGCCAAAATATCCCAAGAATGACGCAGTCGTCCAGATGAGGCTGGCGCAGGCAAGGGCAAAGGTCAACAGCACGTCTCCGGGAGGAGCCGAAAAAAGCTTGCTGGAACGCTATGACGATTATAGCGACGAAGGATTTGACAAGCGCGAAATCCAAGCGATGCGGTTCGGAGATGCCGTGTTCTGCGGCGCCCCTGGCGAACTCTTCGTGGAATGGGGACTCGAAATCAAGAAATGGTCCCCCTTCAAGTTTACGTTTATCGCAGAACTGTGCAATGACGCCGTGGGATACATCCCAACTTTCGAGGCCTTCCTCAGAGGCGGCTACGAATCGACCCCGATTGTCTCGGTGAGGTCAACCCCAGCACTGGGACAAATGGTCGCCGACGCCAATTTCAGGAACGTGAGGAAGCTCTTTGAGCTGAAGTAGCCGGCTTTCTTAAAAGTACTGAAAAATCATCAACCTAACCAATTAGGCGATTTGCATTTTCAGCAAATCGCCTTACTTTACGCAAAAGGAAGCGACTTTGTAGGGGTGAGGTGGTCAGCAAATGGTTTTCAACTGGTGGAACGAGTAGATATAATTGGCAGGAGCGCGTATGAATCTCAAATGGAAATCCAAGTTGGTTGTGTTGCTTTTGGCAACCTTGGTATCGTTTGTCGCATATTCCCAGAATGCGGCTGGAGGCAATGACTTGGATGACCTGATACCGGATCAGCTTCCCGCAACCGGCGCACCGGCAGCAACCAAGCCCGCAGAAGCTCCGAAACTCGCGGAAGCACCGAAGGCGGCGGAAGCACCGAAAGCCACGGAAGCACCGAAGGCGGCGGAAGCACCGAAGGCGGCGGAGGCACCGAAGGCGGCGGAGGCACCGAAGGCGGCGGAGGCACCGAAGGCGGCGGAGGCACCGAAGGCGGCGGAGGCACCGAAGGCGGCGGAGGCACCGAAGGCGGCGGAAGCACCGAAGGCGGCGGAAGCACCGAAGGCGGCGGAAGCACCGAAGGCGGCGGAAGCACCGAAGGCGGCTCCCAAGGAGAAGGTCATCATAGAGGAACTGCCGAGTCACAAGTTGCTTTTTACCAACATTCGTTCGCTTGGCGATGAGTTCAAGGATGTAGATCGCATTGCGTTTAATCCTGATGGAAAGTCGTTGTTGGTTGACCGGATGCGCTTGGGACGTCGTTTCGAGTTGCTTGAAATACCGTTTGAAAGGAGTGGCGAGGTTCGTGAAATTTCCGCCCAAAAGTCCAATTCCAGCAGGAATTTCCACAATGGTTCGGGTGTTTGGCATCCTGAAGGCAAAGGGATTGTATTTGTCGCCCAAAACGAAGGCATTCGCGACTTTGTCAACTCGGTTCCAAGCATTGGGCACCAGGCCAACCTATGGTTTGCCGATTCCGAATCAAAGAATTTTACTCAATTGACCCGCGTGTATGGATCCTTGACCCGCCCAAGTGGCGTATCGATGCCGACATTTTCTCCGGATGGGAAGTACTTGTTCTGGTGCGGAGCTGACGGCGCAAGGCGCGAGCAGTCGATTTGGGGTGGCCGTGCGCTTTTCGTAGGGTCATTTAATCTCTCGGGTTCCTCTGCAAGGTTGACTGGAATCAAGTCATTCAAACCAGGCAAGATGCATGATTTCTACGAGAGTTATGGATTTTCTCCTGACGGGAAGACTTTGCTGTTTTCCGCTGTGATGAACGAGGATGTACCATGGTACATGATGGACATTTGCACAATGTCTCCCGATGGCACTGAAGTGAAGAATCTGACGAGTTCCCCTGGTGTCTGGGATCGTTATGCATCGTACTCGCCGAGGGGTAACAAGATCGCTTGGAGCTCAAGCACGGGGATGCGGATTGCGTACATGGGCATCGGCGGCAGCCGTTGGCAATTGGAGTTGCGCAGCGAGTTGTGGATGATGAGTTCCGATGGTCGCGAATGGAAGAAATTGACGAATTTCAACCGTCGCGGTTCTGTTGAGAGCCGGTTGGTCAATGGGATGCGTACCTTTATTGGCATGAGCGCTTGGCATCCCGATGGCAACAAGCTGGCATTTGTCGTCTATTACGACGTTCCCGGTCCTGGCGTCGGACTAGAGTCCTGCGTTTTTGTCGGGGATTTGATTGAAGGCATCAGCGCAGACGGTCGTTAACTGTGACTGACAGGACAAGAGAAAGGCGGTCAAAAGAAACCGGAAATGGTAACTTAATTATTTAACGGCTCCTTAGTCGTTGTGATAGCGTCCGCCCGCATTCAGGTTAAGCGTGCGGAACAGTTGCTCGAAGAGCAGAAGACGCGCCAATTCGTGGGTAAAAGTCAGTTTTGACAAGGACCAGAGCAAGTTGGCGCGTTGTTTTACGGCGTCACTATGACCGTAGGGACCGCCGATGACGAAGATGACTTTCCTGTCCAATTGCCCAAGATGCTCCGCAAATTGCCGGGTGGTAAACTCGCGGCCTTCCTCGGACAAGACGACGACGTAGGCATTCCTGTCTTTGTCCAATTCCTTGATGATCGCCTGGCCTTCCTGTTCCGGAGTGCTGTCGGCCAATTCCCTGACCTCCAATTTGGCGTACGAACCAATCCACTTGGCATACTCGTCGCAACGGGATTGCATCATTTTGTCCTTGAGTTTTCCGACGACGATCGCCTTCATCAGCATCATGGCAAACTATCCTTGGGTTGTTTTATACTGGATTTTTATGTCTTTTGGTTTGCAATCGTCCTTGCGTGTCGCTTGGCGCTCAGTTGACTCGCAGGGATTGTTTGGTTTCGACATGCCTTTCGATGACGCATCCATCAGCTTGAACCGTTCCGCAATTGGTCAGCTTGAGTGTCATCGTCCTTCCTTGTGCTTGCCTGGTGTTTTCAAGGACGATATTGTCTGCGTAGCTGGCTTCGATTGGATTGCAGGACTCGAAGGTGCAATTCTTGATTCGGATGTTCTTATGGTAGTAGGGTTCTCGGGCAGATGGCATGATTTCCGGTGTGATTCGGATCCTTGCCTTGTACGAGGTGAACGAGGTGTTGGCTATGGTCATATCCCTGATTCCGCTGGATTCGTACCAGTACGAAGCGTCGCCAGTCAGGAGGATCGGCAACCCGATTCGGCAATCCTCGATCAGGATTTTCCCGCTGCTCTGGAAACGGAGGTGGGAATTCGCCTTGTCGAATCGACTTCTGCGAATGGTGATGTCAGGCTGCGCAGTGAGATTTTCCACCAGGCTGCCCATCGCATGGCCTGCAACCGGGGCGTCCAGGTCCAATTCCATGAAATGATTGTCGATGATCCGCTTGCCGACAATGGTGTACTCGCGTTCAATGTCCATGGTGTTGCCGTCATGGATGCCGATCCTGTCGCCGATTCCGAAAATGGTGCAGTATGTCGGCACCCCAGGCGAGCGTGTTTCCAGCCGCACGGTTTTTCCTTGGAAGGAATCCAGCAGATAGAATTGGCTATGGATGTTGAGTGCGTCGTCAATCATTCCCTCGCAGATGCAGTCGATGATATCAAATCGTCCTGAGCAAGCGAAAGCGTGTATGGCGTCCGCATGGTTGGAAATGATGCCTTGCGAGGCGTTGTCGTACTTGAATTCCACATGGTTGAGTGTTATGTCCTTCGAATGGATCGGGAGGATTCCCATTCCTGCTCCGTTCAGGACACGATAGTGGTCGAGAGTGATGTTTTCAGATTCCTTGATGAGTACGCTTGAGAAGTCCCTGGACTCGTGCCCCAGCGCAAGGATGCAACCGACCTTGTAGCAATCGAAAACTGGTCCTTTTAGAATGATGGTGTCGCCATCCTGGTATGCGACGTACTGATTGACGTGGAATGGAAATGTGGGATCCCTGTGGATGGTCTTTCCGATCATGCAAAGCGGGGATCCCAATCCATCGCGTGTGCCACTGTCGAAACTTTGGATGAACATGTTGGTCCGATCCAGGTTTGTGTTTTCCCAGTATTCGCTAGTTGGTATCAGCTTGCCGTCCTCGACTCGGCATGGATGGTGGGGATTGTGCTTGACGCGAATGAAGTCCTCGCCCTTTTCGATGACCTCAAGTTCGGTGAAGGATGGCCTGTCGTGGCAGACAACAACGTTCTTGATCACGATATTGCGGCAGTTCTCTATCACAAATGGCTGAGTCTTGCCATGAAGCAACAGGGTTCCTCCGCCAAAGTCAAGCGTCACATCCTGTAGGCCGCGAAGCAAAAATGCCGTGGGCAACTTGGGAGACGCAAGGCGGAAACGAGCTTCGTAGGTCGTGCAATCACCAGGATAGACATGGTAGATCGATTCCGTTCCATGGTAATCGGTGTTGCTGGACAGCTTTTGGGCGACAAGGAGAGGTGATTCCATTATGTATGCTCCAGATGGCGGTTGTTGAGTACTATCAACGGGCTACTATGATTGCCGTGAAACGGTTTGCAAGAAATAAAAACATATTATTGCCGTGAGGGTCATATATTAATTTAGTGTATAAAGAGGCAGTTGAAACTGGATTTTGTTCCAAATTGATTGATTTTCAAATGGTTATAAGTTTTGTTCCGTTCACCATGCTGGTGAATTGACATGCGTCAGTCTTCCGTAGCGCCTTTACAAGGCGCCCGGCATGGGGGCATCCTGTCCCCGGGTTGAAGCCCGGGGTTAAGCATGGTCGGGCGCCTGCGGCGCAAAGTCTTTGCCGCGGACCGGCCGCCCACAAACCACGCGACCAGGACATGGGCCAACACGGACGATAGTTAGGACGAACCAAGCCAAGTTTGCATAATACAATGCGCTGTAAGCGCTTAACGATGCTTAACCCCAGGCTTTTAGCCTGGGGCGGGAAATCCACCCAAGTACAGTGCCTTGTAAAGGCACTACAATCATAAGGCGTCAACTGCTTTTTTAGATTATTCACAAAAAAGTCATGAAAATTCCCCTTGTTGCCTTGCAAAAGGGTAATTGCAGTGTAACTTATTAATCCGTCGCTGAAATCCGGCTCTGTTTCGGAACGGCTCTGCGACAAAAAAAGTTAAAAAAGTTTTCCCCGATTGCTTGCAAAAGCGCGTTTCGGGTTTAACTTAATAACTCGCCGATTTTTCCGGTTTGCCGGTTTCTTCGGCGCGGTTCTTTGGAAATCGAGCAGCGCAATATGATGCGATTGTTTATGTAGAAATCTAAAGCTCCCCCCAGCCCCTCGGGGCCCGGGGGAGCCCCCTTAGAGAAATTGAAAGTAGAACAGGTCAGGCCCGGCGCCCCCCGTGGGGTTCCGGGCGAGCCTTTCCATTTTTGCGATGGAGAGTTTGATCCTGGCTCAGAATGAACGCTGGCGGCATGGATTAGGCATGCAAGTCGAACGGGGCGCCCTC
>JAGVUR010000156.1 GCA_019136135.1 Verrucomicrobiota bacterium | reverse complement strand
TGCTCCCGACACCACCCAAGGTGCTCCCGACACCACCCAAGGTGCTCCCGACACCACCCAAGGTGCTCCCGACACCACCCAAGGTGCTCCCGACACCACCCAAGGTGCTCCCGAAACCACCCAAGGTGCTCCCGACACCACCCAAGGTGCTCCCGACACCACCCAAGGTGCTCCCGACACCACCCAAGGTGCTCCCCCGACCACCCAAGGTGCTCCCCCGACCACCCAAGGTGCTCCCGACACCACCCAAGGTGACCCAAGACCACCCAAGGTGACCCAAGACCACCCAAGGTGACCCAAGACCACCCAAGGTGACCCAAGACCACCCAAGGTGACCCAAGACCACCCAAGGTGCTTCCGACACCGGTTGAGTACGAGCACCCCAGGTGCCCGTACCTAAACCCGTCGTGTTCTGGAACAGAGCAACCCTGTCCGACCCGTCCGACCCGTCCGACCCGTTCGACCCGTCCGACCCGTCCGACCCGTCCGACCCGTCCGACCCGTCCGACCCGTCCGACCCGTCCGACCCGTCCGACCCGTCCGACCCGTCCGACCTGTCCGACCTGTCCGACCTGTCCGACTACCGGCAAACCCCGCCTAGCGACCCCAAAAAGGACTCTTTCACTGAAAAAAACCGCTTTTTATCTCAAACAACTGGACATTCCATCTTCTATTGATATATTAATTCGCTTGACAAATAGTTAGAAAGTCAAATTAAAAAGTGTTATTTCAGTCACTTGTAAAAAAAGGAAACATCGCAATGTCAACGATAGCCTTTCCCACCCTTGAGAATCTCTGGCAATTGATATTCGAAGCTAGCTACTTTCTTCAAACGGCGGCAACCGAATTTTCAGACGATTGTCTTCAGCGAATCACGTTTTCACAATTGCGCGTATTGGGCATAATCGCAAAGCTCCATCCCGTGGGGATGAGGCTCAAGGACATCGCCCAAGCATTGCGACTGAGTACCGCGACGACATCCGTTGCCATCGACACCTTGGTCGAGCTCGGATTGGTCATTCGGGAAACATCGACCGAGGACAGGCGCGCCGTCACAATCTCCCTGACCCCCCTTGGCATCAAAATCAGGGACGACAACTCCAGGAAGATAACATTAATCGTGCAAGAAGCGCTATCGGATTCAGCTCCCGACGGCATCGATGCAGCCATAGAAACAATCACCAAAATTTGCAATCATATCAAACTCAAACTCGAAGGAAAACGCTCATGAACCTCAAAAAGCCCCTTGTCCTCTGCCTTGCCGTGCTGTGTGCACAATCAGCCCTTGCCCAAAGCATGTCCGCACCAACCGTCATGGCGCGTACCGCAACGACCGTCACAGAATCGGAAGAACGAACATACATCGGCACCGTCAAGGCCGCCGAAACCGTCAATATCACCGCAAAAATCAATGGAACTCTTTGGAAGGCAGCCTTCAAGGAAGGTTCAATCGTCAAGAAAGGCGACTTGCTTTTCGAAATCGAAGACACGATCTACAAGGCAAACCTCGAAATCGCACAGGCGGGACTCAAGCAGGTCCAGGCAGAATACGATCATGCGATCAGCGAATTCAACAGAAACAAGACGCTCTATGACAAAAAGGTCATCTCGGCTTCAGAATTCTCAAATTACGTCAAGGTAAAAGATACCCTCGCAGCAAAAATCATCGAGGTCAAGGCAAACATAAAACTCTGCGAAAACAACCTCTCCTACACTAAAATAACATCGCCAATCACAGGCAGAATCGGAGAGAACATCATCTCGGTCGGCAATGAAATCGGACCGGCCTCCGGTAAGCTGGCGACAATCGTCCAATTCGATCCAATCAAAATCAGATTCTCAATGGCGGAAGCTGACTTCTACCAAAACTTCGAGGACGGAAAACTCATCGACCACACGATGACCGTTCTCAATGCAGACGGAAAACCACTGGCAGGTGACATCAAAATCGATTTCTTTGACAATCAGGTCGATCAGGAAACCAACACAGTCATGATCCAAATGCTCTGCCCGAATCCCAAGAACGAATTGCTTCCTGGCGGCATCGTCAAAATCGTCTTCAAGAAAAAATACGACAAGCCACAGCTGGCATTGCCGATATCCGCCTTGATGACTGATGGCCATCAGCACTACATCTACATTGTGAAGGAGGACAAGGTTGAGAAACGCATTGTCAAGACCGGCGATCAGGTCGGGGATGTCCAGATCATCCTTGACGGCTTGAAGGACGACGAGCTTGTCATCACAGGCGGCGGTCACAAGACCCAGCCTGGTGGCACCGTCCGGCTCGCCAAATAACACCTCACCCTTGAATCCAACCCTGATATCCATAGGTACATCACCATGTTTTCAACGATATTCATCAAACGCCCCAGGCTTGCTACTGTCATCTCCCTTGTCATCATGCTGGCCGGCATAGCCAGCTTCGTCGACCTCCCCGTCGCAGAATACCCTCAGGTGACACCGCCGAGCATTGTCGTCATCACTTTCTATCCGGGAGCTTCAGCACAGGTCATCGCGGAAACAGTCGCGGCGCCAATCGAAGCAGAAATCAACGGCGTCGAAGGACTGGCATACTTCTCCTCAAACTCGGACAACAACGGCAACTACATGCTGAGTATTTCCTTTGACTTCGGCATTGACGAGGACATGGCCCTGGTCAATGTCAACAACGCAATCAAACGAGCGGAAAGGAGACTCCCACCCGAAGTCGTCGCCGGCGGCGTCCTCGCCTTCAAGCGCTCATCGGACTTGCTCGGAATCGTCACACTCAACAGCGACAACCCGGAACACGACCTCCTTTATATCACAAACTACGCGTCCATCAACCTTAGGGACGCACTTACGCGAGTGCAAGGCATCGGACAAGCCCTCGTTTTCTCGGCACAAGAGTACTCGATGAGAGTTTGGCTCGACCCACAGAAAATGAAGGCGCTCAACATCTCAATTCCAGAAACCGTCGCCGCCATCCAAGAACAAAACGTACAAGCCGCAACAGGATCTGTCGGAACAGACTCGGCCAACCAAATGATGTCTTTCAAGGTCGATACGACAGGACGGCTCAGAACACCGGAAGATTTCCGAAAAATCGTCATCAGATCAACCCAGGATGGCAAGCAAATCCTTCTAAGGGATATCGCCAGGGTCGAGATGGGCGCCGAAAGATATGGCGGCACTACTAGGTTTGACGGACTCCCGTCCGCAATCATCGGGCTGTTTAAACTCAATGACGCAAACGCCCTGACAGTCATGGACCTTGTCAAAAAAGAAATGGAAAAGCTCGAAGGCAATTTCCCGGAGGGAATGAAATGGTCAGTCCCATACGACTCCACAACATTCGTCAAGGTCTCCATGAAAGAAATTGCAGTCACGCTGGTCATCACTTTTATCCTCGTCGTCGCCATAACCTACGCCTTCCTGCCCAGCTGGAGAGCCACGCTCATCCCAACAGTCACCATCCCCGTTTCCATCATCGGCACGTTTCTGTTCCTGCAAATCTTTGACATGAGCATCAACACATTGACCATGTTTGCGTTGATCCTGGTCATCGGTTCCGTCGTTGACAACGCGATCTGCGTGACCGAAAACACGATGCGCATCATTGACGACGAGGGTCTCAACCCCTACGATGCGGCCATCAAATCAATGGAGCAAATCTCCGGCGCCTTGATTGCGTCCACCCTGGTCGTCTTGGCGGTATACGTCCCCATTGCCTTCTATGGCGGAATGGTCGGCATCATCTACAAGCAGTTTGCGGTGACGATGTGCGTCGCACTGGTCATTTCGACCATTGTCGCCTTGACCTTGTCTCCTGCCATGTGCGCCATGCTTCTCCGCAAGACCGAGCCAGCCTGGGGACCTTTCAAGATTTTCGAGTGGTCGGTCACAAAGACCAGGAACGGATTTGTCAGGGCTTCCAGCATTTTGGTTCGAATCTTGCCGATTACCGTGATTTTGTTCGCCGGCATGTTGGCGGCCAACTACTTCCTGTACAAGCGCATTCCATCAGCCTTCCTTCCCTCCGAGGACAAGGGGGCGCTCTTCGTCGAATGCCTGCTTCCTCCAGGCGCGGCGCTTCCGCGTACCGAGGCGCTCCTTGAAGAGGCACGCCTGCGCGTCAAGGACATCGATGGAGTCAACAGAATCCTCTCCATCCCAGGAATGTCACTCACCTCCGGAAGCGGCGAAAACGTCGGATTCCTTATCATTGAACTCAAAACATGGGATCTTCGCACAACCCCCGAGACCTCGATCCACGCCATCCAGGCCGAAATGCAGAAGCGCCTCGCGGATCTGGCGGACGCCAACATCATGGTGCTGGTTCCACCGCCTATCAACGGATTGGGCGCATCAGGAGGCGTCACATTCGCCCTGCAGGCACACGGCGAACAAACGATCCAGGACCTGTCAGAAACAACCAATAAGCTGATTGGGAAAATCATGGAAACAGGAAAGGCAATCTACGCTTTCACGTCCTTTGATGCAAACACGCCAATGATGTACATCGACATCGACCGAGCAAAGGCGAAAGTGCTCAACATCTCACCCGCCGCAATCTTCACCACGCTCCAGACGCATCTGGGTTCCTACTATGTCAACGACTTCAATAGATTCTCGAAAACCTATCAAGTCAAGCTCCAGGCGGATTCCAGATTCCGCGAGAACATCAACGCAATCAAGCAACTCTACGTGCCTTCGACTACTGGACACCAAATCCCATTGGACGCCGTGGCAACCATCAAATGGACCCTGGGTTCCAGGCAGGTCGAACGCTTCAATATGTTCCCTGCAACAAATATCAATACCCAATCCGTTCAATTCTTCTCATCGGGACAAATGATGAATCTGGTCTCCGACCTGTCAAAGGAACTGGGACAGGACTACTCGATCTCATGGACGGATATGTCATATCAGGAAAGCCTCAACGAAGGAAAAATCATCTACTTCCTCGCAATGGCACTGGTGATGGGATACCTGTTCCTGGTCGCGCAGTACGAGAGCTGGACGCTTCCGATCTCGGTGATCCTTACCGTGGGAACCGCCTCCCTGGGTGGATTGGTGGCACTATACGTGACCCGAAGCGACATGAACATCTACTGCCAGCTCGGCTTGCTGATGCTGATCGCCTTGACGGCGAAATCCGCCATCCTGATGGTCGAATTCTCAAAGCAGGAACGCGAAGAAGGCAAATCGATCAAGGAAGCTGCGATTTCCGGAATGCGAGTCCGTTTCCGCTCGGTGATGATGACCGCCCTGTCCTTCGTCTTCGGAGTCCTCCCGCTGCTCGCGGCAACGGGCGCAGGAGCTGCTGCAAGGCGCGCAGTCGGTACAACGACATTCTGGGGAATGCTCGTCGCGTCAGCCGTCGGAATGCTGTTCGTCCCCGCGCTCTACACCCTTTTCCAGTACTGTGGCGAATTCACCGCCAACCTCTTCACCAGAAAGAAATCTCCCAAATAAGGTTGCAGACATTCCATCATGCACGAGGGCACCTTCGTTGAGTCGGTGCCCTCGCTGTTTTATCGGTACTCAAACCATGACGCGACGATTCAGGAAATGCTCGCTGTCGCTCTTGAGCACTCGCTCCTCGTACGTCTCGTAGTTGCCCTCGAACCAGCTCACCTTGCCATTCCCCTCGAATATCAACAGGTTGGTGCAAATTCGATTCAAGAAGAAACGATCGTGGCTGATGACCATGACACAACCCGAGAAGGCGCACAAGGCCTCTTCCAGGACGCGCATCGTGTTGACGTCCAGGTCGTTGGTCGGCTCGTCAAGCAACAGCAAATTCCCCCCTGTGCGCAACAGTTTCGCCAAATGGACTCGATTCCGTTCGCCCCCGGACAGGTTCCCTACTAGCTTCTGCTGCTGGGAACCCCGGAAGTTGAAACGCGACAAGTAGGCGCGGGAATTGATACGGCGATCGCCAAGCTGAAGCTCCTCGTTCCCGCCGCTAATCTCCTCGTACACCGTCTTCGAGTCGTCAAGCGCATCGCGATGCTGGTCAACGTATGACAGCTGAACCGTTTCGCCCAAGGTCAATGACCCACTGTCAGGCGTCTCCTCGCCGACGATCATCTTGAACAATGTCGTCTTGCCAACGCCGTTGGGACCAATGACGCCAACCACGCCTCCTCGTGGCAATGAGAAGCTGCACTGGTCGATCAGCTTGCGGTTCCCGTAGCTCTTGCACAGGTTTGACACCTCCAGGACACGGTCACCAAGACGCGGTCCTGGCGGAATCTGAATCGTCACGTCGTCTTGCTTCACCTCGAACTTCTGGCTTGCAAGTTCCTCGTATCGCGTCACGCGTGCCTGGCTCTTCTTGCGCCGCGCTTCCGGCGTGCTGTTGATCCACTCCAGCTCCTGAGCAAGGAACCGCTGCCTTGCCGTTTCCTTCTTTTCCAGGACGCGCAGCAATTCCTGCTTTTGCGCCAACCAGCTGGAGTAGTTGCCTTCAAACGGCAGTCCGCGACCATTTTCGATTTCCAAAATCCACTTGGTGATCTTGTCGAGGAAATACCTGTCGTGGGTCACGATAATGACTGTTCCTTCGTACTCGTTCAGCGTCTTTTCCAGCCACGTGATCGTTTCGGCGTCCAAGTGGTTGGTCGGTTCGTCCAGCAACAGCAAATCAGGCTTTTCCAAAAGCGCCTTGCAGAGTGCGACACGTCTTCTCTCGCCACCAGAAAGCTTGGTCACATCCGCATCGTCGGGCGGAAGAACCAGGGCGGCACTGGCGATTTCCAGTTGATGGTCGATATTCCAGCCATCAAGACGATCGATTTCATTTTGCAGGAAATCGAATTCGTCGTTGAGCTTTTCCTGCTCCTTCTCGGTCATTTCCTCGCCCATTTGCTCCATCACCTCATCGTACCTGTCGATCAGCGCCTGAATCGGCGCCATTGCCTCCTCCAAGTTTCCTCTGACCGTCTTCTCGGTATTGAGCTTTGGTTCCTGGGGCACGAGCAAGGCGCGGTAGCCCTTCAAGATCTCCGCCTCGCCCTGAATATCACGGTCCAAACCAGCCATGATCCGCAACAACGTGGATTTGCCAGAACCATTTTCGCCGACAATGCCGATCTTCGCCCCATAGTAAAATGACAGGTTGAAGTTCTGGAGAACGCACTTGTCCCCGTAGAATTTCGACATGCCCTGCATGTGAAACACAAATTGCTGAGCCATTGGGCTTGCCTCCAAGCAAGTTCAACTACTTATTCGCATATACTTGAATGAGATCGCCCATAATTTGAAGCGTCTCGTCCAAGATCAGATCATAGGCATCCTTGATTTCCTCGACCTTTTCAGAGGTTCCCCGCTTCCGCGCATTCTTGCGCTGGGCCTGGAACTTCTGGAGCATCTTCGTCGCCGTCTCCTCCTCATCAATAAATGCTTGGCGTTCAGCCTTGTTCAAGGGTAGCTGCTTCCGCTTGCGAAGATTCCCGAAAAACTCGATGTTCTCCACGTACTCCTTGAAATTTGAAGCCTTTTCAAGACGACCGGCAGATGCCTCGCGCAATGCAGGTATCGCAGGGCGAACCTGATTGAACTCAGTGTACTTGTCCGGCTCAATCTTATCCCATGGCAATGCGAATGGCAACGCGCCTTCCTCGGTCTCCATGTGATCCGTATAAGCAGGAAACACAATGTCAGGAGAAACACCCTTGACCTGAGTCGACTCGCCATTGACCCGGTAGAACTTGGCGACAGTCAACTTCAGGGATCCATTGCCGCCCATATCCGCCAAATTCACAATTCTGCTTGAATTCCTAAAGTGCCGATCCAAATCCAGAACATTCTGGACAGTGCCTTTGCCGTGGGTCATCTTGTCGCCTACAATCAATGCACGACCTGTATCCTGCAACGCAGCCGCCACAATTTCGCTTGCAGATGCACTGAATTTGTCAACCATGACCATCAACGGACCTTCGTACTGTACCGTCTTGTCAGGGTCCTCGAGGCGACTAATCTTCCCCATTTGGTTTCGAATTTGCACTACGGGTCCCTCCTCGAAAAACAAACCTGCCAACATCACGGCATCTTCCAAGCTACCGCCGCCATTCCCGCGAAAATCCAAGATCACACCGTCAATGCCGCCTTCCCCGACACCTTTTTCCAGCAGGTTCCGAACATCTCTGCTGGAACTCTTGTAGTTCTTGTCACCCTTGTTCCGGGCGGCAAAATCCGCATAGAACTTGGGAAGATACAAAACCAGGACGCGTGCCGTTTTGCCATCCCCCATCGGCAATGTACGAACTTCAGACTGGGCTTCCGATTCCGTCAACTTGACCTCGTCACGAACAATCGTAATCAACTGAGGCGTGTTCGAACCTTCAGCCAAAATCGTAAGATGAACCTTGGTCCCCTTCTTGCCGCGAATCTGACGGACAACACGGTTCAAAGACATGTCAACCACATCAACAGGCTCCTCGCCATCCTGGGCGACAGCAACGATCCGATCGCCTTCCTTTAGACGTCCATCGCGCTCGGCAGGTCCACCGGGAACGACCGAAACGATCGTCACGTATGAATCCTTCGTCGTCAACGTCGCCCCAATCCCTTGCAACGACAAACTCATGTCAATGTCGAAATTCTCCTTGGTCTCGGGAGCCATATATGCCGAATGCGGATCGTACGTCCGTGCCAGGGCACTCAGGAAAATCTCCATCACCTCGATCGAATCGACCTCGGCACGACGCTTGTAGTTCCTAGCATACGAACGCTTCATCCGTTCCTTCGGAGACAAGACGACTGCCGCCTTGACGCCCTCATCTTCAACCTTATCCTCCTCGCCCTTGGCATCCGGCTTCTCCGCAGCCTCCTTCGCCGTCTTTTCCTGAGCCAATTCCTCGACCAAAATGGCATTCTTGACACGGCGACGCCAAAGATCCTCAAGCTCCTGGCGAGTCGTGCACCAAGCCATTTCCTTGTAGTTCGTATCAAGATATTCCTTCTGCGTAAAGTCGTGCTCGTCATCGACGCATTTCACCGAGAAAACCGCGAATTCCCGAAGGCGTTGCAAAAAGCGCTCATACACATTGAACGCAAAATCCAGCCGCGCCTTGTAGTTCCCGTCATTCCCCAATATGGATTCGTAGGACCGAAAGTCCTCGATGTCGCTGGCGAGGAACAAATTCTTCATGTAGTCAAGGCTCTTGAAGTACTCGTTGAACCACTGGCTCGAACGCTTCTCGTCAACTTGACCCGCATTGTAGTGGTGCAGCGAAAGCAAACTCACTACGCGACGATTCAACATCGCATCCTTTTGAGTACGCTTCGAAACGACAGGGAGACGATCCAGCATCTCCTGAACCGTCTCCTCGGCACCAATGACTACATGACAAGCAACGATAACAACTAATGCCAGCCTGGACAACATGCCCGCGGCTGATTTCATAAAGCGACTTTTCATTCGTCCAACCTTGTTTCTTTTTCTATACAAAACGTATTTTCTTTACCTCGCCGGAGGTAAACGTCTCCAATGCCTCTTCCAATTTTCCCCGCAATTCCCGTTCAAACACAAACCTCAACGTGGAGTGATGCAACCGGATGCTCAGAACCCCGTCCTGAAGACGCTCCGCACTGCTCATCCGCGCACAATCAGCCCCAACCAGCGTCTCCCAATTCTCCCGGATGCGGGTCAGCAATATCACGTCATTGGGTTCGACCTTGGATAGAATCTCGCGCAACATCCCTTCCATATCCGTATGCATTTCTCGCAAATCCGCCATCACCGAGCTGCTGCGTTCCTCGCCAAGCCAATCGGCAAGAACCCGTTCACGCTCGGCCTCATGCCTCGTCGGTCGACGGAAAAACCCGTGCCGATTTCCGCTTTGCTCGCGTTTCAGCCAGGTTTTTTCAAATGATTTCTTGCCGTCTCCACCAGACATCAAGCTACCTCGTTCACTCCAATTCGTCCTCAACTCCCGCTTCTATGCCGGAATCAACTAGACTCTTTTGCAATCGACTCTTCAAAAAGCCATGAAAAATAAAAAGTATAACATAATCCACATTGTCATATTTTCATAGCCACAACACTCTACAATTCAACATACAAGACCTATTTCTCATATGAATTCGCCACGACAATAAGAAAACCACTCCAAACCCAAAGTTCCCCAAGCTGCGACTAAAAGTTGATTTTTGCACACTTTCGTACTCAAAAGGGATGTGACATGCCCCCTGGATACGACATTGGAGGGTTTGGGACTGAGACAAATGGGACAAATAAGACGCATGTGACTTATAGGACTGGGAAATGGGACTGGGACCATGGGACTTGACCTTGGGTTTTAGGAACCTGGAGGTCTTGGGACTGAAACCTATGATTCCGCATTCCGCATTCCGCATTCCGCATTCAGCATTCAGCATTCAGCATTCAGCATTCAGCATTCATAAGTGGCATGCCACAGAAACAACACTGTGACTTTCCCAGTGTCCCCGTATCAACGAAAAAGCGAAAGACGTAGGAAACTAGAATGAAATGGAAATTGCATTATATTAATAAGTTGATTTGTACATAATTCCATTGACCTCAAAGCAACTGCAAATGATTTCCGTTAACCTAAACGCCATTCGAGAACGAATCGACGCCGAACTGCAAAAAGCAGGCAGAAATCCCGGCGAGACAAGACTGCTGGCAGTCTCGAAAACCTTCCCCCCGTCAATCATTCAAGAAGCATATGACGCAGGACAACGACTCTTCGGCGAAAACAAAGTCCAGGAACTAAAAGAAAAAACACCGTTGCTGCCGGATGACATCGAATGGCACCTGATTGGACATTTGCAACAAAACAAGGTCAAGAACGCAATCCAAAACGCCGCCTGGATCCACTCCGTCGACTCGGAGAAACTTCTGGCACGTATCAACAGGATTGCCGACGAACTAGGCGCCGCACCCAAAGTCCTGCTGGAAATCAACATTTCAGGCGAAGCCTCCAAGATCGGATTGGTTCCGGACCAAGCGGAACAGGTCATTGAATCGGGACTTCAAGGACCAGCGATCTGCAAAGGCTTGATGACCATGGCGCCAGCAGACGCAACAGAGTCGGAACTTCACTCCATATTCGCCGGTCTTAGGAAGCTGAGGGACAAGTTGGAACAAAACTTGGGTCGGAAATTCCCGGAGCTCTCCATGGGCATGACGGCGGATTTCCCCATTGCCATAGCCGAAGGCGCGACTATCGTCAGAATCGGGTCTGCGATTTTCGGCCATCGTTGATTTGATTACGCAACCTCATGCCAGGGAGCCACATACCATGAAAACAATTGCTTTCATCCTCGCGCTCGCGATGTCCACCAACATCGCATTCGCCTTCTGGCCATTCTCCTCTAAGCCCAAGAAGAGCAATGACATTCCCATCTACAAGCCCGACTTGCCGGAACCCCAGAATCTCAAAACCTACGATAAGCCCAAGGAAGAAGACAAGGTATCGGTAGAAAACCTGGAGCGAATCGCCAAACAAGGCAATCACAACGCGCAGCTCGCAATCGGAAAATGCTACTTTGACGGACGAGGCGGCGTGAAGCGAAACTACAAGAAGGCAGTCAAGTACTTCAGAATGGCCGCCGACCAGGGAAACCCAACGGCGATGTTCAACCTGGGACTCTGCTATGACGGTGGATTCGGAGTCAAGCAAGACCTGGATACGGCGCTGGACTACTACAGCAAGGCAGCCGAACAAGGAGTCCCCGAGGCCATGCAGAAAATCGCCAACGTCGCAGAGCAGAAGGGCGACTACATCGTGGCACTTAAGTACTTCCGAAGGCTAGCCGCACAAGGCGATCCTAAATCCCAGCGGAAGGCGGCTGTATTCCTGCTCAATGGGCTGGGAAGGCCCAATAGCCCAACAGAAATCACAGACCTGCTTATGTCAGCGGCAAGGCAAGGTGACAGACGGGCACAGGTCCACCTGGCTGATTGCTACCAAAAGGGACACGGCGTCCCGATCAACTATGACGAAATGTTCAATTGGCTGATGCTCGCCGCTCAAGAAGGCGACGCAGAAGCGCAAACCAAACTTGGATTCTGCTACGAAAAAGGATTCGGAACAGTCAAAAACACAGACGTCGCATTCCAATGGTATAAACTCGCGGCAAAAGCCGACTACGCACCCGCCATCGTAGCCCTCGGCGACTGCTACAAGAACGGGGTCGGTGTGTCCGCTTCGCCACAAAAAGCTGTCGAAGCCTACCAGAAGGCCGCACAAAAGGGAGACTTCATCGCCGAATTCAGAGTCGGACAAGCCTACTTGGATGGCTATGTCCTGGAGCAAAACCCCGAAAAGGCGCTATCCTTCATCCAGGCTTCAGCCAACCACAATTTCGCACCGGCCCTGTTCTTGATGGGACGCTTCAACGAAGAGGGCGTGGCAATCCCGAAAAATCCGGAGGCCGCCTTCAAGTTCTACTCGAAAGCGGCTGAACTGAAGGAACCCGAAGCAATGGCGAAGCTGGGCGAATGCCTGCTCACCGGATTTGGAACAGCCCAAAACAAGGAAGAAGCCAAGAAATGGCTGGCAAAAGCCGCCACAAACGGCTCAAAGCACGCCCTGAATCTCATTGACGAACACTTCCCGGAAAAGCAATGACCAAGGAGGACAAAATTGGAAAGGCGCTACACAGTTCGCGATCTGGCCAAGATGAAGGCCGAAGGACGCAAAATCACGACCATTACCGCCTATGACGCCATCACCGCAAGGCTTGTCGATCAGGCTGGCTTTCAGCTCATCCTCGTCGGCGACTCCGCAGGAAATACGGTTCTCGGCTATGAAAACACGATCCCCGTTACCTTGGAGGAATCATTGATGCTCACGGCTGCAGTAAAGCGCGGCGTCAAGAATGCGATGGTCATCGGCGACATGCCATTCCTGTCATACCAGGTTTCCGAAGCTGAAGCCGTCAGAAACGCAGGGCGCTACCTCAAGGAAACCGGCGCCGACGGCGTCAAGCTGGAAGGCGGAACGGCGATGCTCAAAACAATCAAGCGAATTACCGAAGCCTCTATTCCCGTACTCGGACACGTGGGACTCCTGCCGCAATCCGTACTCAAAGACGGAGGATACAGAATTCACGGGCGAAACGAGGAAGCACAGCAAATCATCGACGATGCACTCGCAGTCCAAGAAGCAGGCGCCTTCGCTGTCGTACTCGAAGGCGTGCCAAAACTCCTGGCGAAAACCATCACCGAGACACTCAAGATTCCAACGATCGGAATCGGAGCAGGCCCCTACTGCGACGGACAAATCCAAGTCGTTACCGACATACTTGGCCTGGGCGGCGCTTTCATTCCAAGACACGCAAAGAAATTTGCAGACCTAGGGCAAATCACCCTGGATGCACTCGCAGAATACAAAAAACAAGTGGAAAATTCAACCTTCCCGGCAGAGGAAAACTCCGCAAACTAAATTCTTTTCCAAAGCTAATAACCCTGATTGATCATGCAAATCTGCAAAACTGTCGCCGAAACACGTCAGGTATGCGACGCCTGGCACGCCAGCAACCTCAAGGTCGCCATCGTCCCGACCATGGGATTCCTGCACGAAGGACACCTCTCGCTGGTCGATATCGCCCGAAAGAACGCTGACAAGGTCGTCGTCTCAATCTTCGTCAATCCAACGCAATTCGCTCCCAACGAAGACCTTGACAAGTATCCACGGGATTTCGAGCGTGACGAAAAGCTCTGCGAAGCTCGAGGAGTCGATGCAATCTTTTATCCGACGCCCGATGAAATGTACGCGCCCGACTTCTCTACTTGGGTCTCCGAAGACTCGCTGTCGCAATCCCTTTGCGGACTGTCCAGGCCAATTCACTTCAGGGGCGTCTGCACCGTCGTACTTAAGCTCTTCAACATCACCTGCGCACAAGTCGCCGTATTCGGGAAAAAGGACGCCCAGCAGGCACTGATCATCAAGCGGATGGTTCGCGACCTCAACGTGCCCATTGATATCATTATGGCGCCACTGGTCAGGGAAGACAATGGACTCGCCAGAAGCTCGCGGAACAGGTACCTCTCCGAAGACGAACGAAATCGCGCACTCGCCATCTCAAAGGGAATCTTCAGCGCCGAAAAAGCATTCAACAACGGCGAGAAAAACCCGGACGCCCTCAAGGCAATCCTAGCTAAATCCATCCAGGAAGCCGGCGGGAAAATCGACTACGTCGAACTCGTCGCGCAAGATACTCTCAGGGCAATCGACGGAACCATCGATCGTCCCGCATTGCTGGCCTGCGCGGCATACTTCGGCAAAACAAGGCTGATCGACAACGTGTTCCTGGAAGGCTAATCCAACTCTCCAAATTTGGAAAAACAATCTCCGTCTTTATTGCTACTGTGACTATTTTGCCACCTTTTCTTGCAGATTTGAAGTCGTACTTTAAATTTGCAAGAAACGGTTTATCTTATAGCCAGTCACAATGACGGAGGCACGACATGATTCCACGAAAGATCCAAAAGCAACTCTTGCATCTCTGGGCTGGCTACCCCGTTGTTACCATCACCGGGCCCCGACAATCAGGAAAAACCACTTTAGCCAGAACCACGTTTCCGGACTTGCGCTATGTCAGTTTAGAGAGTCCCGATATTCGCGCCCTTGCCGAAAGCGACGCCAGAGCGTTTTTACAGGCCTATCCGGCACCAGTCATCCTTGACGAAATTCAACGGGTACCGCAGCTATTGAGTTACATTCAAACGATGGTCGATGAATCAGGAATGAATGGCCAGTACCTACTCACTGGGAGCCATCAGCCACAGCTTAGTGCTGGTATCTCGCAGTCGCTGGCAGGACGCACTGGCTTATTGCGCTTGCTGCCGCTATCCATCCAAGAGCTGAGCGATGCCGGCATCACCATGGAGCGAGACGACTATCTGTACAAGGGGTTCATGCCGCGTGCCTACCGAACCGTGCTGGAACCGCATACCCTCTACAGCGACTATTTTGCCACTTACATCGATAAAGACGTCAGGCAAATAGCAAACCTGAACAACCTCAGCACCTTTGAGACTTTCATGAAACTGCTGGCCGGTCGTTGCGGACAATTGCTGAACCTTAGCTCCCTGGCAAACGATATCGGGGTTTCTTCATCCACAATCAAAGCTTGGCTCTCGATACTGGAAGCTAGTTTCATCATTTTCCGTCTGCCCTGCTATTACGAAAATTTCGGCAAGCGCCTGCTTAAGAGCCAAAAGCTCTACTTTACCGAAATTGGCCTGGCAACCTGGCTTCTCGGCATTCGCGAACCAGCGCAAGTTGCCCGCGATCCGCTCTTCGGCGGATTGTTTGAAAACATGGTGGTCCTCGAAGCCTTGAAAGCACGCTGCAACGCCGGCAAGGAACCCGATTTGTATTTCTTCCGCGACTCCGCCGGTACCGAAGTCGATCTCCTGTTCCGTAAAGCACCCGACCAGCTGATTCCAACCGAAATCAAGGGCGCGATGACCTGGAACAAAGACTTCGCCGCCAACATCTGCAAACTGCGAAAGCTATCACCCAAATTCACCAGTGGTTTTGTAGTCTATAGCGGTGACATGACCCCAATCAGTAACGACGTGAAATACATCAATTTCAAAGACGCCGCCCAAATAGTCGATTGACACCCCGCATAGTCCGCCGTCGAAGCCAAGGGTCTCACGAAGTCCGTGCGAATCGCTAGGAACAAGGTATTCCTTTGTATTTTTCAGAAGCTCATAGATGCCACCAAGTCAATTCTTGCGAAATATTGAGCTAAACGCTTCGGCATTGCGTCAAGCAAGGGTGCAGCAAACCAGGAAGCCAAGTGCTGGTTGCATCATCGATGTTGCGTTTTGATGCGACCCATAGGTGGCTCATTTTGATGCGGCCCTTGACAAGGGTTGAACAACAAGATCGAGTCAATCAAGCGGTCGATCTGCGGATTTAGGAACAAAGAATCTTTCCGAAACGCCATCCTTTTCCATTGCGCGAAGCTTGACCTTATGCCGTCAATGCCATGAACAGGCAGTCATGGTACGGGCAACGGCATGCTGGAGGCACCCATGAAATTCCCTGATGCGCCAACAGAAACTCACCTAGGGTGGCAGAAAAAGGCGAGTTGGACAGGACCTGTGCGAAGATTGCCGTAGTCATAAGGCATATAAAAATATGCATATTGTTCGAGAAACAGTCATTTGAGTTCTAAATGATTATTTGCTCCAAACATGCGGTTTATCGTGTATTATGGATAATAGATATTATAAAATATCCACTCCTGCCCAACAAATAAATTCTTATATGGAACTTTTCATAACCACTTTCAAATAATATAAGATTATCATCCAAGTCAGAGTAATATAACTTGTCCTCTCGACGCAATTTTAGTTTACTTGCGATATCAACTGGAATATTCTTAAATGTCCAAGGACAAGAACTTATAGGTATTTGATCTTGATAGCTAATTCGAGGTGTTGACAATCCAAAAGTATTAGGGTTACTGAAAAAAATAGATGTTGTTTCTGATGTAAATTTCCCTATTATATATAAACTCCAGTTTTCTAACCATCCAATTCTATAAAAAAATAAATTATTTTCCACAGCAATCTTATCTACAAAGATTTTTTTTTCTTGTATTCCAGGGACTTTATCAAAATTACTCGCATATCCACTTTCATCGATATTACCGTTTAAAAGAATAAGCAAAACACAAATAAAGAGCAATATAATTGTAACTAAGACAAAGGTCCTCAACCTTATTTTGGGATGTTTTTTGAGCAAACTAAGCAATGACTTCATCTGCCCCCAAAAAAAGTTGATGCTCTGAAATTATAATTTTTTCAGGGTTCATTTCGTTGCACCTCGACTATTATTGTTTAGGGCGGAGGAAACTTCCATCTGGAATAGATGTGTTATCTTTGATTATAATTTTATAGTCCACTCCTGCTATTTTTTCCATAACTATATCCCACACTCCTTCTATCGTATTTGAAATAAAACCTCCTATGCTACTGAAGAGATTTCCTGCTTTACTATGATTCAGCAAATGAATTTCCATCAATAATTAACATGCCATTCATATTTTATTTTGACATCTTTATTGTAAATTCTGTCTTTTTGACACCTTGCCTTGTAATTAATAGCCTCAATATAAAAATTATAAAAATAAATTAAAAATTATTTAAATATAATATTCATAACATGCTGTATTTCAAGGATAAACAACAATAAAATTTTTAAAAAATGTAAAAAAATAAAAATAAAAAATGAATTCCAAAACCGCCTGAGTACGAGCACCCTGGGTGCCCGTACCTAAACCCGTCTTGCTTTGAAACAGGGCAAATTTGCTCGCCCGTCCGACCGGGAACGCCCCAGTTTCGCCGCTTTAGCGGCGAAACCGCCTGAGTACGAGCACCCCGGGTGCCCGTACCTAGCTTAACCGATTGACTGATGGACGCCAGCTGTTTTTTAGGTTTATTGCTACTGTGATTATCCCGGCACCACTCTTGCAGATTTGAAGTCGCGCTTTAAATCTGCAAGAAATGGTGTGAGGGCAATTCCCGAAAAAGTTAACCTACTCCTTCCTAAATTCCTTCAGCAGCTTGATTTCCTTGCCGTATCCAGGCAATTCGTTTGGCGTCTCCAAGTAGAAGGGAAGGGCGCGCAAGAGCGGATGATTGATGACCCTCGCCAATGCCTCCACCCCAAGGTGTCCGCCTCCGATCACCGCATGCCGATCCTTCCTGGCCCCCAGCGGATTCATGCTGTCATTCAGATGGATAGCCTTGAGGCGCGACAAGCCAATAACCTTGTCAAATTCGGCCAAAACGCCATCCAGGTCATTGACAACATCGTATCCTGCATCATTGACATGGCAGGTATCGAGGCAGACACCCAACTTCTCGGCAAGCGTAACCCCATCGATGATTTGGCGCAATTCCTCGAATCGACTTCCTACCTCGGACCCCTTGCCTGCCATCGTCTCCAGCAACACAGTCGTCCGCTGATCCGAGAACATGATCTCGTTCAGCATCTTCACGATCATCTCGATTCCGGCTTCAATGCCTTGGCCGACATGGCTTCCGGGATGGAAATTGTACAAGTTTCCCGGGGTATGCTCCATTCGCTCCAGGTCATCCCGCATTGTCGCTGTGGCAAACTCCCGGATTTTCGGGTCTGCCGAGCATCCATTCAGGGTGTACGGCGCATGGGCAAGCAAGGGACCGAATTGATGTTCATCGCACATCTCCAGGAATTGCTCAACGTCCTTGGGGTCGATGGGCTTCGCCTTGCCCCCACGTGGATTCCTGGAAAAAAACTGGAATACATTCGCTCCAATGGACAACGCATCCTTGCCCATCTGGACAAATCCATTCGCCATACTCAAGTGACAACCTATCAAGAACATCGTTCGCTTCTCCAATTTCGCTTCTTTACTACGAAAAACTACAAATACTATCGCACTGAAAACCGAGTTTGCCGCAACCCTTCGTACAAGGCAATGGCAGCCGAATTCGCCAAGTTGTGACTCCGGCAATGGATGCCAGGCATCGGGATGGTAAACAACTGGTCGCGATAACGCTCATAGAACTCGACCGGCAACCCATGCCCCTCGTTGCCGAATACAAGCCAATCGCCTTCCTGAAAACGATAGTCGTATAAACTGCGTTCCGTCTTCGTGCTGCAGAAAATCATCCGCCCAGGCTGGGCGCGCTCCAGGAAATCGTCCCAATTCTCATAGACGTTCAGGTTCAAGTACGGCCAGTAATCCAGCCCTGCCCTGCGAACATGAGCCTCGTCCAAGGAAAACCCCAACGGGCGAATCAAGTGTAGAGACGCATCCGTGCAAACACACAAACGACCGATCGTACCCGTATTCTGGGGAATCTCAGGGGCGACCAAAACAATATTGAAACAAGGCTCGAGACATTCTTCCATCTGACGTATTCCTGCATGATCCGAACCTCCCTTGCCCGCCGAAAAATGTAATATAATCCGACATCCTCAAATGTTGACTTCCAAATATCATTTTTGACCGCAAAAGCTGAACAGCTGGGATAACTATGATTTCTTGAGAAGCCTGCTAATTCCAACTCTGGAAAAATCTAGCCGAACACACTATATTTTAGTTTTTCGCAACCCACCCAAACCCAAAATTTAGTAAGGAGCCACAATGTCAGAAATCAAAGTCGCACTTGTCGGCGCTGGCGGAATTGCCAACGGTGTCCATCTCCCTTCGCTGGTCGAGATCCCAGAGGTTAAATTGGTCGCCATCTGCGATCTCATCCCGACCAAGGCTCAGAACCTGGCCAAGAAATTCAACATCCCGAAGGCATACGACCACATCGAGGACATGTTCGCCAACGAGGACATCGATGCCGTCTTCTGCCTTGTCGAACCTGGCTCCATGTTCCATGTGGCGACGAAATCCATCGAAAAAGGATACTACACCTTCATCGAGAAGCCACCGGGAATCACATCGTACCAGGCGGAATCCCTCGCAAGAAAAGCCGATGCCGCAGGGAAACCCATGATGGTCGCATTCAACAGGCGTTACATCCCGCTCGTACGGGAAACCAAGAAAATCGTCAAGGAAGCAACGCAAGTAACACAGGTCGAAGGATGCTTCTACAAATATGGGGACGCGGCCTTTGACAAGGGATCGCTCTCCTCCTTCGTCTCGGATACAATCCATAGCATCGACCTGCTCAGGTACCTGGCAGATGCCGACGAAGCCGTCAAAACGGCGCTCGTGACAAAACGGTACGACAGCCCGGTCGACAATGCCTGGAACGGAGTCTGCCTCTTCGACAACAATGTCACGGCAATCATCAAGGCCAACTACAGGGTCGGAGGACGAACCCACCACTTCCAGATCCACGGAGTCGGAATGTCCGCCTTCATCGACTTGGGAATGGGTTCCGAAATGGCGATGAAAACAAAAATCCTGACCCACCAAGGCAAGGTCAGCTACTCGCTGGCGTCAACGGGAGCCGCCAATGAAAAAGCCGACGAGCTTGATGGAAGGGTCCTCGCAAACAGCGATCAATTCCATAAATTCTACGGCTATTACTTCGAAGACCGTCATTTCATCGACTGCATTCTCAATGGAACCATGCCCGAGACCTCGATTCAGGACGCTGTCAAATCAATCAAACTTGTCGAAACATTCCTTCAGCACCAGCTTTAAGCACCATGTCCTCTTCTCGCACCGCCTTAGGCACGATATCCCCTTCCCGCGCCGTTAGTTTTATCCGCCTGGAGCTATCCGGCTGGACGGCGCTTGAGGTGTCCTGGATGGTTTTTTGCGTTGCCGCAGTCCTTGGGATTTCACTTTGGCTCAAGGACAGCGCCATCGGAATCATCGCCGCGATAACCGGGATCATGTACACTTTGATTGCGGGAAAGGGGAAATGTTCCTGCTACCTGTTCGGGATTGTCAACACGATTGGCTACGGCCTTGTTTCGTACCATGCGAAGCTTCTCGGCGAGACGATGCTCAACTGGGGATACTACCTCCCGATGATGTTCATCGGTCTCATCTTCTGGAGCAAGCGCCTGGACGAGAAGGCTGAAATCGTCAAGACCGCCTTGACCTGGACAGGACGCGCCATCACCGTCGTCCTGTCCATTCTGGGCATCGCCTTATACGCAATCGTCCTCGCCAAACTCAAGGATCCGCAACCAATCCTGGACAGCACAACAACGATCCTTTCCATCACCGCAATGGTACTCACCGTCAAAAGATGCATTGAGCAATGGCTCCTTTGGACCATCGTCAATGCAACGTCAATCATCCTTTGGCTCAACGCATACCTCGACGGATACGGCTCCATCGCAACACTCCTCTATTGGTGCGTCGCACTCGCCAATGGAATCATCTTCTTTATCAAGTGGCGAAAGGAAATCAGGCAATGAGTACGACAGTTATCCTCGCCAACGGAAGCTTCCCACAGGCAACAGTTCCAAGAAATATCCTCCAAAACGCACAAAGAATCATTTGTTGCGATGGCGCCGCCGCGACATTGCTCAAGGCAAACCTCGTCCCAACAGCCGTCGTCGGAGACCTCGACAGCCTCGACCCCAAACTCAAAATCCAGCTCCAGGACAAGGTCGTACACATCCCGGAACAAGAAACCAACGACCTCTCAAAGGCATTCAGATTCTGCATCCAAAAGAAGTGGACCGACAACATCGTCATCCTCGGTGCAACCGGAAAACGGGAAGACCATACGCTCGGAAACATCTCGCTCCTAGTCGATTTCGCAAAGACTTCGCCGGACATCAAAATGGTCACCGATGACGGATGCTTCCAGGTCCTGCTCAACTCCAGCACCGTCGATGCAATCCCAGGCCAGCAAATCTCAATCTTCGCCATGGTTCCTGATACGCCGATACAATCGACCAACCTCAAGTACCCCTTGAACGGACTGATACCAACGGCATGGTGGCAGGCAACACTAAACGAAGCAACAGACACCTCTTTCACGCTGACATTCCCGGACAACCACCCGATCCTGATCTTCAAGGCCAACTGCATCATGTGATATAGTATGGCTATTGTGTTGATTTTTTGGGTAAGTTATAAAATCTAACGACAAGGAAACAGCCATGTGCAACATGAACGGATATGCAGGACGTCACCGCGCAGCCCCCAAGCTTCTCGATCTGCTCAAGCAACAAGAAGGTTTCGGCGGAGGACATTTCAGCGGCATTGCGACCATCCACGAAGGCAAGATCCATTCCGCCAAAGTCGTTGGCGACGTGGCCAAGCTCATCGCTGAAACGGATGCGTTGAACCTTCCGGGCAATGTCGGCATCGCGCACAGCCGTTCCCCCGGCGACCCCTACCAATCCTGGGCCCATCCCTTTTTCTCCTCGGACGGACACGTAGCCTATTGCGCCAATGGAACGATGGGCATCTTCGAAGACAAGGTCGATAGGAACCATTGGTATCAATTCCTTAAGGACCAGGGATTTACATTTGGATCCGCCGTCCCCAGGAAGGTCGGGAAATACAACGCCTACTCTGACGGCAACTGCGTCCATTTCAGCGACGTGATGTGCGGTCTTGTCGCATACAACCATGTCAACAATGGAAAATCCCTCAAGGACGCCATGGCGACCATGATCACGGAAAGCCCCAGCGCCATCGCCGCGCTCGCAATCTCAGACAAGGAACCCAAATCACTGGCGGCAGTAAGGCTCGATGCACCGCTGATGTGGGGATACAAGCACGACGACGGAATGTATATCTCAACCTCGGCAATCCCACTGCACTCCTTCGACGTCCCCTGGATCCAGCCCGTCCCAATGTGCTGCGCAATGCAAATGAGCGAAGACGGAGTACAATTCTCACCCATCGACGCATGGTTCACCCAAAAACTGCTGGAACCCAATACCCCATGGCCACAGGCAACACACATCATGGACCAACTGATTTCCGACAACGCAGCCCATTCGGTCGGAGAACTCGCCGGCAAAATCAAACCCCTTTGGACCAAGGACACCATTGATCAATCAACGATGCTCGCCTACGAATACATCAGAAGCCTATGGTTGGACAAGCAAATCGAATTGATCCATTCAACTGCGAAGGGTTCGGGTGAAAACCTGCTTGCACCAACCATCAGAGTCAAGAAAATACAATCTTAACCTACAGCCCTACCCCAGCAAGCCACTATGCAATTCACCGTTGGATACCAGCTGCCCGACGAAGGGCGGGAAACATTCGTCGATATCGTCAAGGACTATAAGGACGTCATTGGGGAAGTGTATTTCCCCTGGCCAGGATTTGCCACGGGTCGTGCCGCCCTGAATGTTTCGCGAGGCATCGTGGACTGGATGACCCAGGCAACCCTTGAACGAGACCTCCACGAACTCAAAAGCATGGGCATGAAACTCGATCTCCTGCTCAATGCAAACTGCAATGGACAATATGCATCAAGCCAATTCCTTGAAAACCAAGTCGGCTCGCTCATCACGCACCTCTATGATATCCTGGATGGGGTCGATATCGTCACTACCGCCTCCCCTGCAATTGCGCATATCCTCAAAAAGCATTTTCCGGACATTGAGGTCAGGGCGTCCGTCAACATGAGAATCGGAACCTGTCAGGGCTTCGAATACAGCAAGTCGATCTTCGATTCCTATTGCCTCCAACGAGACAACCAACGAAATCTCGACTACCTCAAAAACATGAAGGCGCTGGCTGATTCAATGGGAAAATCACTCGTCCTCCTAGCCAATTCGGGCTGTTTCAGATACTGCCCTGGACAAGTATTCCATGACAACATGGTCGCCCATGAACAAGAAATCGATGAAATCGCCCCCCTCGAAAAGTGGATTCCGCACACATGCTGGAGACACCTCAAGCAACGTGAAAACTGGTCCGCAATCCTACAGGCAACTTGGATCAGGCCGGAAGACCTGAAACACTATGCAGATATCGTCCCGACCATCAAGCTCGCGACAAGGATGCACCAAAACCCAAGAATGGTCATCCATGCCTACGCAACGGGAAAACACTACGGAAACCTAGTCGACCTCTTCGAACCAGGACACGGGCCGGCAATCGCGCCGTACGTCATTGACAATACCCTCTTCCCAGAAAACTGGTTCGAAAAAACATCGACATGCAACTCATTCTGCCCAACCTGCAACTACTGCAAAAACACACTGGAAAAAGTACTGGTCAAATTCGATGATTTCGATAGTTAACAAACATAACCAGCGAGGACAGCCATGAACACCAAAAAACTATTCCGATGCATCGCCGCAATCGCATTTGCGGCGCTCGTCGCCTGCGCACAGGACAATTGGATCAAAAACCCATCCTTCGAGGACGGTGTAACCCAAGACGGACAGCCGGTAGGCTGGGGCAACCATTGCACAGGCACCTCCCACGCAGGAATCACAACAGACAATCCCTACGACGGAAAGCACTGCGGATACATCCACAAGGTCGTTGACGGAACGAGCCACGTCGCCGCACTTTCACAAAGCCACAAGGTCGAACCAAACACGGAATATATGCTCAGCGCGATGGTTCGCGGCGAAGGCACACTCTTCGGATACGAATACGGCGAAAACAACAAGTGGATCCGCTGCGCTCCTGGGAAAAGGTCCAACACCATCAACTGGACACCCGTATGCGTCAAGTTCACGACCGCTAGTGAGACTGTTGAGTACGTGGCACGCTTCGAGCTCTACGGCAAGGAATGCGAGGGAGACGGATGGATTGACCAAGTCGTCTTCGGAAAGGCGTTGCCGTCGCCAATGCCGCCTGAAAACCTCGTCGTGACAAAAGAAGGACAAGCCTGCAAGCTCCAATGGCAACCTAGCAAAACCAAGGATGTCACATACTACGTCTTCAGATCGCGGTACCCCGATATCGTCACTGGAGCGGAACCAATCGGAAAAACTACAGGCACTACATTCCTCGACGAAACGATTCCCGCCGACCGGGGACAAGTTTCCTACGTGATCTCGGCATGCAATATCTTCCATGACGTATCGCCCAACCCTCCGAAGGCGACCATCAACCTCAATCCGGGCAAGAATCCCACAATCGTCGCCTTCGCGGACTCCGTCCTCAACAAGTATAGGCGATACCAGGCAATCCCGCAAAACACCGGCTCCGACAACCTGGACATCGCACTCGCGAAAAACGAAACCGAAGCCCAGCAAATCGTCGTCTTCGCCAAGGGCGCACCGATACAAAGCCTCGCCATCAAGGCAACTGAGATCCTCGACGAGAACGGGAAACAAGCCGACGCCAAGCATATCAACGCCAAAATCCTTGTTGCCAAATATACGACCGTCAGGGACACGACCTGCGACCCAGCATTGAAGCGACCGACCGGACTCTTCGCAGATGCCCTCCCCCCCTACAAGGAACCCGTTGACGTACCAGCAGACGCCAACCAATCGTTCTGGATCCAAATCCAAACGGCGCCGGATTGCCCGCCGGGAAACTACAAGGCCTCCGTGGAAATCACCGCCGAAGGCAACTACAAGAAGACATTCCCCCTTAGCATCCAAGTCTATGATTTCCAAATCCCGATCACGCCGACCTTCATGTCCGCATTCGCCATCTGGCCAAACTTCATAGCGCAGGCGCATGAGGTCGATAGAGATTCCGAGGAATTCAAAAAGCTCAGGGACCAATACTACTGGTTCATCACGGAACGCCGCCTCGGAGCCGGAGCGATTCCGGTCAGCATATTCTCCCAGGAAGCCCACAAGTACCTGGACAACCCATTGGTCAGGTCCTTCTCAATCCCGGCACCATGGGGAAAGGTCGAAAAGGACAACCTCAGGAAAACCATCGACCACATCAAGAAAAATGGATGGTACCACAAGGCATATCTCTACATCGACGACGAGCCGCCGCCGGAACGATACCCCGCAATCATCGAGCAATCAAAGCAAGCCCATGAAGCCGTCAGCGACATCCCGTACCTGATGACCGTCCAGCCAACAGAAAAACTCTTCGGACACATTGACATCTGGTGCCCAATCCTCAGTTCCATCAAATGGGAAGACTGCAACAAGCGCCGAGAACTCGGAGAACGACTCTGGTGGTACACATGCTGCGGACCGCGAGCACCCTATCCAACCTACCTGATCGACGACTACGGCACCTCGCACCGAGTCCTCTCATGGCTGCAGGCAAAGCATCAGGTCGAAGGCGTGCTCTACTGGTGCGTCAACGTCTGCACAAAATACCGAGAAGGAAAATACCAGAAGGAAGTCGAAGTCTGGGACGAGGCGGAACTCTTCCCGCATGCCAATGGCGACGGATTCCTGGTCTATCCCGGAAAGCAAGTCGGCATCGATGGACCGGTGACCTCAATGAGATTGGAAATCATCAGGGACGGAAACGAAGACGTCGAATACTTCAACATCTACAGAAAGCTCCTGGCAGAGAAAAACAACGCACAGGAGAAGGTCGAGGCGATCATCAATCCTGTCATCGTCGACTTCAAGAACTGGACCAAGGACCCGCAAATCATCGAAAAACAAAGACGAATCCTAGCCCAGGAAATCCTCAAGCTCAAGTAAACCTGTGAAGCTAAAAAAAGCAGTTGCGCCATGGCTACCTGAGTACGGTCACCCAGAGTGCTCGTACTCAAGGGGCTGTCAGCAGTCAAATGGCTAAAACAGGCGCATTCCTGGTCGGGCAGGTCGGAGAGGCCTGACGGAACCACATAACGCATTGGCGCCGTAAGCGCCTGACCATGCTTAACCCCAGACTTTAGCCTGGGGGTGGATGCCCACCAAGCCGGGCGCCTTGTAAAGGCGCTACAGAGGTTTGACGCATTTCAATCATTGCGCCACTGCATTTAGTGTCCCAAAACGGTAGCTTGAAAGCCACTTTTTCAATGCATTAGGAATAAAGAGCTGGCGTCAGCTTCTTTTTTTAGGACAACCCCGTGAAGATGTTGAGTTGCTTCGACGGGATTCGCTGTCGAAGCAATTCCACTCTTCAACATCACTTGGGTTCGGGCTTCTGCTCAACGGCTTCAGGCTGAGGCGAAACTTGTTCTGCGGGTTCGCGACGGCGCAGCACAATATCATGGATCTTATCTGGATCGATGCTAACCACGTCAACGCCGCTCTTCGGCAAGCCGCACACCCGGACTTCAATTTCCCGATGCTCCCCTGCCTCAACAACTTCCGTCATATCAAGGTATGCCCGAAGCATCGAGGTCGGCTTGCCCAATTCTTCCAAATCCCATTCTGATCCACGCAGACGCACGCGAACCGTCGGTAACTCCGAATTCACCAATACCAGGTCGCTGTTTCTTGGAAGGAGCAGAAATGGAATTCGCTCATAGGAGCGTTCGCCCAAGCGCTGTCGGTCAAGCTGAAACGAAATGCTCGCAGGATTAAGCGTCACGTTCCGCGGGTCAGGATTGACGATTCTCAAGACGACGTCCGATTTGTCCAGTTGTGACAAATCAGGCTCCTCAAGCTGAAGTGCCTGCAACTTGTGGACAATGCTGTATGGTCCGCTCACATTGATTTTCGCGTAGGGGACCGCAAGCGTAAATTTGATCACGTCGCCATTGGGCATCGTTTGATTCCGAGGAAACTGAATGTCCTTCTTTTCAGATACCTTCATGTCATAGGCGACATTCAACGACTCTGGCCTCATGGACTTCAGAGTCACCCCTTCAGGCAGTACATCCAAATGCAAATCCTTCAGCAAAAACGAGTATTTCCCCTCTCCTTTAAGGTCTTCGGGAAGCTTGGCCACAAGCTTGTACTTCGTCGGCAATCGCCAATCTGTATTCTCCTTGTCGATTCCCTGATAGCGCACACGCAGGCTCTGAATCACGAAGCTGTCCGGTGAAACCTTCATCAGGGCGGAATCGTAATCGACCTTGACCGTGATGTTCTCCAAATCAGCCTCGTCGCTCACTTCCAAGTTAATCCAGGCCCAAACAAACAACGCCAGAGCCAACGCCAACAGGCGCCGTACAAAGTCGTTCATGAATCGACGACATATCCGCTTCAGCATACCTAAAAACATAGCCGCCCCAATTATTTGTTGCGCTTCTCGCCTTTCTCTTTCTTTTTCCCGTCACGACTACGCATCATGCCCAGCGAACGGCGTATCCGTTGACCCAACAGGTAAAAACTACGGTACAACTCCATCAGGATTGGACGGTCAATTTCCACTTCCTTTGCGCGTTGGAGGCTTCGATTCAACTCGAAAGCCATCCTCTCAACATCGTTCCCAATCACAGTCAACTTCCCCTCATGGGCAAGGCTAATCCGACCTGTCTCCTCCGAAACAACCAAAACAACAGCATCAGTCTGCTCGCTCAAGGACACTGCCGCACGATGGCGCATGCCCAAGTTGCGAGACAAATCCTTGACACCCCCATTGTCAGGCATCGGAAACTGACACCCTGCGGCAACAACGATGTCATCCCTGATCACAATCCCACCATCGTGCATCGGAGAACCCTCGTAGAATATCGTGTCCAACAAAGGACTGTCATGCAACAACCGAGCCTGGACTGGATGACCGAAATCAGCGATATATGCCAAACTCACTTCCTGCTCAATCGCTATCAAGGCACCCGTGTTTGACATGGATAGACGACGCAACGCAGGAACCAACAAGGACGTCAACTCGTACTCCTTCTCACCTTCGCGAGTCTCCTGGATGCGATCCCCAGATGGAAAAAACGGACGACCCAACACCGACATCATCACGCGGTGCAATTCATCGCGAAATACAACAACCAAAAAAATGGGCATGAAGCTAATCGTCGCGCGGCTCAAATAAACCAAAACAGGCAGAGAAAGCCAGGAGGCGAGCTTCTGAAATGCCAAAAGACCGACCATAACACCAACCAATACGCGAAGACCGCGGCTGCCGCGCAATATCCACAGCAACATGTAGATCAGCATCCATAAAATCAGGATCTCAAACACATGCCTGACTATATCAAGTACTGCCATCACACTCCCCAAGCTAAATTACCAAATGCATCGACATATTCTGAGGCGGCTGAAGATTCGCATTTCATCGTTCATGTACTATCTTGTTAAGATAGCGAAAAACGCACCAATTAACTGACTAACGTAATCCATATTTTACCAAACGTAAAGAAATTAAAAACGTTTTTTCTGAAATTTCACAACCTTTTAGACAAAAATCATACGCCGAAACCCAAATTATGCTCATTCTTGATACCAATGTCCTCCTTTTCGACCCACAGGCAATATTCCACTTCCCAGAAAAATCACTCCTCATACCCCTTGCAGTCGTAGAGGAAATCGACCGATTCAAGTACGATTCAAGCGAAACAGGACGAAATGCAAGGCAAGTCGCCATCAATATCGACAACCTAAGGACTAGAGGATCACTCAAGGACGGCGTCAAACTCAACAACGGTGCAACGCTCAAAATCGTCGGGGACAGCTCCGCCGAGTCACGACAAGATCGGGATGCCGCCGACGCAATCCTCAGGCTCGCGCTCAAGCTCACCCCACACGTCCCACAAGAAGGTCCGATCATCATCACGAAGAATGTCAACCTCAGGCTTAAGGCGGACGCACTCGGAATCCCTGCAAGAGACTACGAGCAAGCGACGGCGCGGGACACAAACACAATCAAGGGATGGCACATCAAGGACATGGAGCAACATGCCATCGAAAAACTCAAGGCAAAACTCCCAATCCCAGCAGAAAAATACAAATTGCACCCCAACGAGTACGTCTTCGCAAGACAAAAAGACAACCCAAAAATCGCACAGTGCGCCAAATACACAGCGCAAACAAAAGAATTGTGGCCCCTTGACGACACAACCAAGCACTGCTGCGGAATTCGACCGCTCAACCTGGAACAAGTATTCACGATCGACGCCCTGCTCGACGATAACATCAAACTCGTCACTCTCGCAGGGAAAGCCGGTACGGGAAAAACCCTGCTCGCCATCGCTGCCGGACTCCACCAGGTATTCGCAATGGGGAAATTCCAAAAACTGCTGGTTTTCAGGCCAACCATGCCAGTCTCCAGGGATCTAGGATACCTTCCCGGCGACATCAACGAGAAAATGAAGCCTTGGATGCAACCCGTCTACGACGCACTCGACTTCATTCGCGCACAAGACAAGAAAATGCCTAACCGTACGCTCCCAAATGACATTATGTCATGCCAGGAAATCCTAATCGAACCGCTCACCTACATCAGGGGACGATCGATCCCAAACCAGTTCATCATCATCGATGAAGCCCAAAACCTAACCCCCCTAGAGGTCAAAACCGCGATAACAAGAGTCGGAAACGGATCTAAAATCATCCTGACTGGAGATCCAGCCCAGATCGACAACCCATACGTGGACGCAATCTCAAACGGACTGACGCAACTGGTGGACAAATTCCTGTCATCAACGATTTCAGCCCACATCACTCTACTCAAGGGAGAAAGATCCGAACTCGCTGAAACAGCTTCAATGCTGCTTTAAAACTAAAAAAACAGCTGGCGACATGACAACATTTTGAGTACGGGCACCAGGGGTGCCCGTACTCAAAATGAGAATTAGGGTACATCCCAGCAGCCGCCCAAGTACAAATTATCCAGGCGTCCTGCAAAGCCGGTCTCCTTGTCGCCAAGCGTCAGCCACCTGCCTCGGAAGTCCCTGTAGGGCGGGAATTCGCCTTCCGCGACCAGCTTGTCGTTCAAGTAGAGTCGCCCCTTGGCGTCATTGAATGCGAACCTGAGCTTGGTCCATTCGCCAACATTGATTTTCCCGTTCGACTTCAGGACTGGCGCGCATCCGATTCGGCGCACGGTGATCGTTCCATCGGGATGCAGCTTGAACGTGAAACTGCCGAATGTCATCCACCATCCAGTCACAGAGATGAAGACTTGTTCCTTTTCAGGCAAGGAATCGACCTGCAGGTCGCAGGACAATTCATGGTTCGTCTTGGGATACACCCGCGTACGCAGCCTCAATTCCTCGCCGCCCTTGAACACGAGGCACTTGCTTCCACCAACGCCTTCCGGCTTAATCAGGCTCTCCAATGGTTCGTCGATAATCGGTCGGTCTCCCAAAAGATCCTCTCCGCCATTGTCAAAATTCCACAATCCTTCACGTACGCACAATCGGTTGACGTCCTGTGCTGTCCAGGTCATGGTTTTGTCCACGTCTCCCAGGTATCCCGTATTCAAGTCCCGTGCTTCCTGGTTTTTGAATGTCTCGATCATGCCCATCTTCCTGGGCGCATCCGTGCAATTCGGCGCCACGAAGCTGGAGTACGCGCTCCGACCTTCCATTGTGATGAATTGCACTTGATATACGTCCGTCCGCAGCGCCTTCCGCGAGTAGATCTCCAGCGACAATGGCTCGGACGGCAAGGCCTTCGGACGCAACGGGCAGTAGATTAAGCTTTCAGACCAGGTCAACCGACATTCCGAATCGCCTTCGCCCAGCCTGATCTCGCCGTTTCGGGCAATGTCAGAGAGCGGCACGTTGCCCAGGAGTTGATCGCCGAACTTCACTTCAATGCTCCCATCCACTCCATCCGTCCAGATCTGCGACGCGTACTCGCCCTGCGAACGTGCGGGTATCGTCAAGAGTTCGCCGCCTCCAGGCAAACGCTCAACGCCTTCAACCATGCCGAACTTGCGCGTCGATCCCGTAAATCGTCCATCCGTTACCTTGAACGTGAACGTCTCCTTGTTCTCCCGCTTCGGTCGCACATGGAGATTCAGCAGGCGACCGCCAGCGGCGGTGAAATCACCCAAGGGACGATCGTTGCGCCACAAGATCGCACGCCGAATCGGAGACGAAGAACTGAACTCAACGCGGGCACGAACCAACTCGCCCTCCTGGCTTACAGACAATTTCGAGCCGATATCGGCCATCCCGTGGAAAACGCTCCGAACTGTTGACATGTTCTCGATCCAGGGCATCCGAAGCAATACGGCAGGCAAGCGTCGAACCTGCTGGTGCTCCTTTCCGCTTCCATCACGCCAACTGGCGGTAATCTCGGGAACCAAGGCATGGTGACGGGACAATCCAGCCGTCTTCACAACCCACTCGTCACGCACAAAACCAGCCATGGACAGGCGCTTCTCAGCAAGCTCCGCAACGCCATTGCCCTCATTGTCCAGCAGGCGGCCACGCAATACAACCTCGCCACCGCGACGAATCGGAGCGGAAATCACTTCCAGACGCAGAAACGTCCCGGGGTGAATCTCGCGCAATGCCGCGAAGAACAGCTTCGGATCCCGTTGTTCCGGGGGAGCGATTCCGCGAAGCCTGGCGTCAATCAGGCAACGGACCAATTCGCAGGACGCCGCCTGGTCGAAGGTCCTGGGATAGATTGCAGTTTCGGCGAAGTCGTTCCATGTGGTCAGTTGCACCCAGTTTACCTCGCCGGGTTCGCAGGCATGGAAGCAATCCCACAGCTTGTCGAATCCACGTGCCGGGATGTAGCCGACTGTTCTCATGGAACTCAAGCTGGCTCCAATGTATCCGGGATGGAGGGACAGCATCGGGCGCTTCCCGCCTTTTTCGGCCAATGTCTTCAGCAGGTTGAATCCATCCTTGTGCATGTCGATCGTCTCGCCCGTATCGCCATTCCAGGCGCGGTACGTGGGAACGAAATTATAGAACATGTCTCCGGATTCCAGATGCTTGTACTCGCCTTTGCGGATAGAGTTTTCCCAGGCTCGTCCATCATAGTCGAAGATCAGGAAGATTCCGATTCCCTTCTCGGCCAATCTGCGATGGATTTCCTGGTAGGTTTCGGGTTTCATTCCCTGGGACGAAAATCCTGACCAGACCATTTTGCCGTCAATCTTGGGATAGTTGGGATGTTTGGCAAACTTATTGTGCATTTGGGTAAACAGATCGACTGCCCAAGCGATGTAGGCTTCGTCATTTCCCCGCTTGTCGAGGCAGAATCCCACAAGGAACGAGGTGCCTTCGGCCGCCTTGAGGTAGGGTTCCATCTCGTAGCCCTGTGGTGGCCCGGCATAGTCGATCAGGAATCCGTCAATTCCCGTCGCTTGCGCAAGTGCGATTTCGCGCTTGCAGTTGTCCGTCAGCGTATCATCTCTCATCAAGCTGAATTCGTAGTAGGATTCGCTGCGCGCGTAGTTGTTGAAGGTATTGTGCCAGGACACGTGATGGGCAAAGACCAGCTTCCGGTCCAGGTCGCACTTCGGCTCCCCGGCAACCGGCTTGAAATCCTCCAAATACGACAGGCGAACCAAATCAAAAGCCTGCTCGACCTGCCCAAACAACGCAGACGACAACAACGCAAAAGCCAATGCCGCAAATCGCATCAGACACCTCCACTGAAAAAACTCAGCGCAAAGCCTTCTCAACAGCGTCCAAAATACACTCGATGGACGCAAATCGACCTGTGCCCGGACTGCCACAAGCCAGATGACCATCTTCGGGACCCGCGAAAACCACCCCGCGATCACGCAACATGGCGCAATTCGCCCGGGTCGCAGGATGACCCCACATCCGATGATTCATCGCAGGGGCGACAATGATTGGACCGACATGCGAAATATGGAACGTTGACAGGGCGTCGTCAGCCAGCCCATACGCCATTTTGGCGATGATATTCGCGGTCGCTGGCGCCACCAAAAGCAGATCTGCCCGTTCCGCCAGGTCGATATGCCCCGGCTTCCAATCGGGAATCTGCCAGAGATCCGTGGTGACGGGATTTCTGGACAGGGTGAAAAATGTCCTTGGGGTGACGAGTTCCATTGCGGATTTTGTCATAATCACATTGACCTCGTACCCGCGCTGGACCAGTTTCGAGCACAGGTCGGCGCCCTTGTACGCGGCGATGGAACCCGTGATGCCGAGTGCGATAACCTTGGTTCCATTCAATTGCTTTTTGTTGCCTTTCATTTGATCCACGGCTCCTCGTCCATGACGGTTGTTCTCAAATGGGATGACTCAATTATGGCTTCCAGGCGGCGAGCAGCCTCCTCGGCTTCGTCGTTCACAATCACGTAATCGTATTCGCGCCAGGCTTCCATTTCGCGGCGGGCATTGCCAAGACGCCTCAAGATCGCCTCCTCGGTCTCCGTACCACGACCACGAAGCCGACGCTCCAAAACCTCAAGTGAGGGCGGCACCAAAAATACGGAAATGATCGAACAGCGCAAAACGGGATCGTTTTCACAAGAAGTCTTGACCAAGCGGCATCCCTGGACGTCAATGTCCAGGATCACGTCACGCCCAGCCATCACAATCGGCTTCACTTCCTCTTTCAGCGTCCCGTAGTAGTTTCCGTGGACTTCGGCCCATTCCAGAAAGGCATTCGCCTCGATTTTGGATTGGAATTCGTCCTTGTTCAAGAAATGGTACGCGACCCCATCCACTTCGCCGGGACGCGGGGAACGAGTCGTGCACGAAACGGAAAAACCGATTCCAGGTCGTGCCTTGAACAAATGCGAGCACACAGTTGATTTGCCCACGCCGCTGGGGCCCGAGAGAATGACTGCTGTACCGATGTGTTTCATAGTCGTCTTTTCGCCTTATGGGATAGAAAATCGGATTGGTCTTCCGTCTTGATAAACGAATTTCGCTTCATTTGCCGCGTCGCAGAGGTCTTTTGCCAACGGCTTGAGTTCTTCGTCGAGTACCATGTCAAGCCTGTAGCCATCTTCCTGGTTGCGGAAATAGGTATCGCAGGTTTTTGCCACTGGCATCCAATCTGCCCTTCGCCTGATGATTCCGGCCTTGACCAAGTAGTTGTTGCCGTTTCCCGGATACCATTCCAGCGCCTGTTCGATTGCCTGCTCCGCCTCGGACCATTCGCCCGTTACCGCGAACACCTCGGCCGCCTTCCGCCAATTCGAGGAACGATGCGGCACTAGTCGAGTCAACTGGCGTATCGCAGACAAGCCATGCCGCTCAGCCAAATCCCTGGGAACGGGTTGACGTACCTCTCGACCAAGACGAGGCACCAATGACTCATAGCATACGTTGAACTTCATCACCAACGGACCAACGGAACGAGGCAGCGATTCGCTCAATTCATCTAGGCGACCAAAGATGTTCCCCGCAAACTCGCCACGCTCCAGCTGCTGAAAACCACGCTCGCCTGGAATCCGAAGTACAGGAACCAAACACACTAGCCCAAACAATGCGGCAGGGATACGTACCCAATTAGCAATCCTGCGGACAGGCGCCTCGTCATTGTCCAGCAAAACGACGCCAAGCAGGAGAGCAACAAGGTAAAACGTGCCAGGTATCAACTCGTTGAACTCAAATAACGTGTGGACAGACCAACCGCACAAACCAAATAACAGCATGGAACGGCGACGATTCCCACCACCATGAAAAACAGCAAGGAAAAAGGGCATCCCCAAGGCAATCAATGCAGCGATGCCGCCAAAAATCCCATTCTGGCTCAACATCCCAAGAACGAAATTGTGTGGATCGCGAGTCTCTTCGGCATGTACGGGCTTGTACTTCATGTAGTGAGGGAAAAATTCGCCCAATCCCTTCCCCGTCACAGGAGATTCCGTAAACATCCGCCATGCAACAGCATAGTATCCAACACGGGCGGATGCCGACTTCATCCCCTCGCGCCCATGGCTTAATGCCGCAAAACATACAATTGCCACCACGCCGACTACCGCCAGAACGGGCAAGACCCATTTCCATTTCCAACGCTGAATGATAGGCTCGCACCAAATCGCCACGGCAAATCCAATCACCAAGCCAATCGCTGCGCCACGGCTGCCAGTCCAATACAACGCAACCAGAAACAACAGCAATCCAAGACCAGCCAGGACGCGACGGCTCGTCAACTCGGGCTTGAAATGACCACCCCAACCATAGAGGCACCAGCACGAAATCGGCAACGTCAAAACCAAATGCGCACCAAAGAGATTCGGGTCGATGAAAAAGCTGTAAACTCGCTTCTGGAGGAGTTTCTGCTCCAGCTTTCCATCCAGAGGGATTCCCGTCTTGACGGCATTTTCGCGGAACATCCTCAGTTTGTCGTCAAGGCCAATCAACCTCTGGTACCAACCCGTCAAGACCAGCAGCAACGCCGATGCTACGATTGAATTCAACAAGGCGGGCATCAGTTCCTTGTCCTGCGCAGCAGTCCAGTAAACTGCAACCGCTAACGCGACAGCTCCTGCAAAGTGGAACAGCCAGTTGAAGGCATAGTCGTACTCGGTCGTCCGCACCAGTCCCATCAAGCCCGCCAGCAATGGAATTGACCAGGTCAGGCACAGGCAACTCTTTGCCGTCCGTGGCGGTGCTGGGTGGACCGCAACCGCAAACATCAACGCGATTCCGGACAGGATCGGTGCCAAAAACGCGGGAAACGAAGGAGTCATCCCGCAAATGAGCCACTCTAGGATACTGACCGGGAAATTCGGTTGTTCAGTTCCCCCCGCATAGCTTCCGAAAAGCAATGGGAGCAAGAACACCAGGATGCAAAGGTAATATCTTAGGTACTTGGCTGCCTTCATTGGTAAACCATCACTTGGAGAGGGGGATTTCGGGCAAGTTCGCCATGTGCCATCCCTTTACTCCCCGGGTTGCGCTGAATTCGGTGGTGGCAAGGGGCGTTTGACCTGCTTGTCAGGCGGCGGCATCGGGCGTTTTGGCGGATTCTTGTGTTGCCTGCCGGGACGACTCTGGTTCCCGCCTTGCCTGTTGCCCTTGCCTTGCTGTCCTTGCTGTTGGTTTCTGCCTTCCCGCCGTCCTTCCCGATCCCCCTGTTGCTTCTTGGACTGCCTAGGATTGTTGCTTCGATTCCCACCCTGCTGCTTGTTTTTCGGATTGTTTTGCTGCTGTTTCGGCGCTTCGTTCCTTGGTAGCTTGGAATTATCGGCTTCCTTGGCGACTTCGACTTCCTCGTCATCTTCCACACCCGGCTGTTCGGCGACTTCCTGCTGCTTCTGCTTCTGCTCGATGTTCAACTCCTTGTAAACTTCAGCTTCGAACTGAAGACAGCACTTAAGACGACCGCAGCTACCCGAGATGTTCTGGGGGTTCAGCGACAAGCCCTGCTGCTTGGCCATCTTTACGTTGATGCTGTTGAAACAGCTCAAAAAACGAGCACAGCAAAACGGACGACCGCAAGTCCCGACGCCACCCAGAATCGCCGCCTCGTCGCGCACCCCAACCTGACGCAACTCAACTCGTACTTTCAGCAATCCAGACAAGTCACGGAGCAATTCGCGAAAGTCGATTCGACCATCCGCGGAAAACAAAAAGATGATCATCTTCCGGTCAAAGGAAAAGTGGGTCTGGATCAACTTCATTTCCAGTCCATGGAAACGGATCCGCTCCAACGTCTTGTTGTGTGCCTCGAATGCCTGCTGGTCGTTCTCCTCGGCCTGACGAAAATCGTCTTCGTTGGCAACACGCAAGATCACAGGAATCTTGGCGCCCTCGATGTGACGCCCCTTGCTGTTCGCGGCGCGCTGACGCTCAAACTCCTTCTCGTCCTCAATCGGATCGCCGATCGGTTCAACAACACGGGCAAAATCCATGTATCGCTCGCATTGAACAACAATATTGTCGTTTGCCTTTAATGTCAGTTCGCATTCCGCAATGGCCTCGAAATCAAGACCGTTCGCGACGTTTATCTTGTAAAGTTGCTTCATTGTTTCTTTTCTGATGTTACGTAAAGTAGAAAGTCCGAGAACTTTCTAAGGTATCCCTTCTTTTGCATTCTGTCAATTCGTCTCTACCCGAACTTTCAATCCCTTGCCTTCCCTGCGAAGCCAGCTGGGGATGTTTTTCAGGAACTCGTGATGACCGAAAGAGCCGTTGACCAACTCGTCTATCGCGTCCTCAATAGACCAACCATGGTACGCGATACGATAGGATGCGCAAACCAATCCAGTACGGTCGGAACCGTGACGGCAATGAACCAAATACGGTCCCTGCGAACGATTGCCAAGAATGGACAGCGCACGGACGACCTGATCCCTGTTGATGCAAACCGGATTCAATGGAACCAGGTAAAGGCGGAGCAATGTCCCCGAAGCCAGGTCGATGTCATCCTGGTTCAGGCATAACGATACCACCGTCTTTACACCCAATGCCTCCAGGTTCGCAAATCCCTCGCGGGTCGGCTGTCCAGATCGATACAAATTGTCGTCGATGCGATGGAGATTCGGTACTCCCTCCACCTTCAAAGGAATGGCCTTCGATTTCCGTTCGCCATGCAAGACCGGCCCAAAGCACAAGCAAATCAACACCAGTGCCCCAAGCAATCTCAAACGAGAACCTTCAGCCATCAAGTCCTCCCTACAGCCCAACCGCGTTCCGTACCTTCTCCATCGTCGCTCTTGCAACCAGGCGGGCCCGACGAGCGCCGTCCTGCAAAATGTCCTCAACAAGCTGGGGATTCGCAAGCAATTTTGCACGACGTTCTCGCATCGGGGCAAAATACTCCAGGTACTTTTCATACAGCTTCTGCTTGGCATGGCCGTATCCGAACTCGGGATTTTCACGGTAGTTCTTGCGCAACTCCTCAAGTTCCTCTTCTGAGGCCATCAGCTTGTACAAGGCCACAATACTGCACCTGTCCGGATCCATCGGCTCGCCCATAGGAGTCGAATCCGTAACGATGCTCATGAACTTCTTGCGGATCGCCTTCCCTTCGCCATACAGCTCGATCGTATTGTTGTAGCTCTTTGACATCTTCTGCCCGTCGAGTCCGGGAATCACCGCCACGTCTTCATGGATGTACGCGTCGGGAATCGTCAGAATCTCGCCAAAGTGGTTGTTGAACCGAATCGCCAGGTCGCGGGTCACCTCAAGGTGCTGCTTCTGATCCTTGCCGACGGGTACCAGGTGGCTATTGTACAGCAAAATGTCAGCCGCCATCAATGCAGGATACGCAAACAAGCCGTGGTTCGCTTCCATGCCGTGGGCAAGCTTGTCCTTGTAGCTGTGGCAACGCTCAAGCAAACCCATCGGGCAAAGACAACTCAAGATCCAGGTCAATTCCAGTACCTCGGGCACATCCGATTGACGGAAAAACACAGACTTCTCAGGATCCAAACCCGCCGCCAAAAAGTCAACCGCAACACCAAATGAGCGCTCGCGCAATGCCTCCGGTTCCGGCATTGACGTCATCGCATGGTAGTTAGCGATGAAATAATAGCAGTCGTCACCTCTGTTCTGGAGGGCGATCGCCTGCCTCATCATCCCGAAATAGTTCCCAATATGCAACGTACCCGAAGGTTGGATACCTGAAAGAATTCGTTTGCCAGCCATAATTGGTCTTCCTTGTCTCGTGTCAGTAGTTATCTTGTTCGTCCCCGATGGTCGTCGCCTCCTGATGTCCAGGCAAGACGACGACATTTTTTGGAAGCGAAAGCAGTTTTTCCTTGATGGACTTCATCAATGTCGCGTAGCTTCCTCCGGGGAAGTCCGTCCTTCCGTGCGTCCCCTGGAAGAGCGTATCTCCCGAAAACAGGACTCCGTGCTCCGCGAAGTAGAAGCACACGCCACCCGGCGTATGTCCTGGCGTGTGGATGACCTCGTAAGAAAGTCCTTCCACCTTGGGAAGTTCCTGCACCGGCTCGGGCAACCCCTCTGCCGCAGGAACCCAAGGCAAAATCGCATTTCTGGGATCCAAGTACAAACCTCGGTCGCCCTCATGAATCCAAACTGGGATCCCGTACTTCGACGATAGCTCGCCAACGGCGCCAATGTGGTCGACGTGACCGTGGGTCAACAACACTCCGACAGGCTTCAAGTTCAACTTGCCAAGCCTGCTCTCGATCAACTCAAAGGATCCGCCGGGATCGATGACCAAGCAGGACGAACTCTTGGAAGACCAGGCCAGATAGCAATTGGTCTGCAAGATCCCAACAGGTATAAGCTCGTATCGCATCATCGCAACCTCATCCGACGCTCGCACCGGGAGCGATTTCCCCGTCAACCGTCAACAACCGAAGTTCACCCTTGCGCTTCGCCGCAAGCAACATTCCGTTGGACTCGATCCCGCGTATCGTCGCAGGCTGGAGGTTCGTCACCATGATGATCAGTTTCCCGACCATGTCCTCAGGCGAATACACCTCGGCCACGCCGGCAACGATCTGCCGAACGTCACCGCAATCCACCTGAAGCTTCAACAGCTTGTTCGCACCCTCGACACGCTCCGCCGAAATCACCTTGGCGACCTTCAGCTGCAACTTCCCGAAATCCTCGATCCCGATAAACTCAACTCCTTCGGGCTTCTTCTCGTCAGCCGCTTTCGGTGGCTCCTTCTTCGCCGAAGCAGGAGCATGCGCCTTCTCGATCTTCGACCAGGTATCCTTCAAATTGACCGTCAAGTTGAACACCGGCTTGTCGCTCCGGTAATCGTAACGGTCGGCGCAGAAATACCCAATGCGCTCCAATTGGAAACGATCCTCGGGCTTAAGACCAGCCAAGGCAGGTTCGACCTTGCATTCGGTAAGGATCGTCAACGAGGACGGATTCAGGTTGGACAGGAAATCTTTGCCCTCCTCCACATCATCGGGATTCTCCTTCAAAAACAGCCTGTCGTACTGCCGGATCTCGGCATCGATCGCGTTGGTTGCCTCGACCCAGTGGATCGTTCCCCTCACCTTCCTGCCGTCAGGCGCCATTCCGCCACGGGTGGCAGGATCGTAGGTGCAGCGCAGTTCAACGATTTCGCCCGAGGCATCCTTGATGACCTCTTCGCATTTGATGAAATAGCCCCAGCGCAACCGGACTTCGCTTCCAGGTGCAAGACGGAAGTACTTTGGCGGAGGAACCTCCCTGAAGTCGTCGCGATCGATGTACAATTCACGTCCAAACGGAAGCTGGCGCGTTCCCGCACTGTCATCCTCCGGGTTGTTGACCGCTTCCAGCATCTCGATCTGTCCCTCCGGATAGTTCGTCAAGACGACCTTCAAGGGATTCAAGACGCCCATGTACCTGCTGGCGCTCTTGTTCAATTCTTCACGAAGGCTGTTCTCCAACAGGGCAATGTCCGTTATCGCGTTGAACTTCGTCACGCCGCAGCGGCTGAGGAAATCCAAGATAGAGGATGCCGTGTAGCCGCGACGACGCAGCCCGCAAATCGTCGGCATCCGGGGATCGTCCCAGCCATTGACGTGATTTTCCTGGACAAGGCGCAGCAGCTTGCGCTTGCTCATCACCGTATAAGTCAGATTCAAACGCGAAAATTCAATCTGCTGCGGACGGTGGACGGGAAGCTGTTCCAAAAACCACTCGTAAAGCGGACGATGGATCTCAAATTCCAACGTGCACAGCGAATGCGTGATGCCCTCGTACGAGTCTTCCAAGCCATGTGCCCAATCGTACATCGGATAGATGCACCACTTGTCACCTGTGCGGTGATGGTGGGCATGCAAAATCCTATACATGACCGGATCGCGGAAATTCATGTTCGGATGAGTCATGTCAATCTTCGCACGAAGGACTCTCTCGCCATCGCGAAATTCGCCTGCGCGCATTCGTCGGAACAAGTCCAAGTTCTCCTCAACGCTACGGTTGCGCCACGGACTCTCCGTGCCGGGCTCGGTCAAGGTCCCGCGATTGATGCGTATCTCTTCCGCAGTCTGGTCGTCAACGTATGCCAAGCCCTTCTCAATCATCAACTCGGCCAGATCGTACATCCACTCGAAGTAGTCAGACGCATAACGGACCTCGCCGTCCCACTCGAAACCAAGCCAGCGAATGTCCTCCTTGATCGCATCGACGTACTCGACATCCTCCTTCAAAGGATTCGTGTCGTCCATGCGCAACAATGTCTTGCCTTGATAGTCACGGGCAACGCCAAAGTCAATCCACAAAGCCTTCGCATGACCAATGTGAAGATATCCGTTGGGTTCCGGAGGAAAACGGGTCCGGATCTCGCCTATCTTGTACTTGCCACTCGCAATGTCAGCATTCACGATATCGCGAATGAAATCACTCGAAACTGTCGACGGAGGTGATTCGCTCATCATTAATCCCTAAAAATTCAAAAACTTCTGAACAAAAATCAATGCACTTGCCTACTTAAGGAAATTTATAATATAAACCACCTTTAGTGGACATACAAAAGACAAAAACTATATTATTACCTTTTTACGGTTTCCGCCATAGTGGCAAATCGACCTTGAAACCCAAACCTTTGCCCATGACGACATAATGCGATTCCTCCAACCTTCTTCCAAAATCGCCTTGATCTACAAGGATCAGCGTATCGACTACCATACCCTCATCGCCCATGCCATCCGCTACTCCCGGATACTCCGCTGCCAGCCTGGGGAAAGGGTCGCCATATTCGCTGAAAACCGTCTCGAATGGGTGTATGCTCTCTACGGCACCTGGCACGCCCATGCGATCGCAATTCCCATTGACGCGCTCTCCAGCCCGGATGAAGTCGCCTATATCCTGGACGATGCGAAACCCACCGCAATCCTCTACACAAACACCACGGAGCAAAACCTCAAAAAGGCGCTGGAAGCCACCAGCTGGAAGCCAAGTTGCATGGTCAATGCCGATGAAGTCATTCCCGAATCGCCTGACCTAGACAACGAGTTCGCCGACAATCCCGACAACGATACCGCACTGATCATCTACACCTCGGGAACTACCGGCAGCCCAAAAGGCGTGATGCTAACCTTCAAGAACCTTTACGCCAATCTCGTCTCCGTCTCGAAAAAAGTCCCGATCTACCAACCTGACGACAGGCTCCTGGTCCTCCTCCCGCTCCATCACGTCCTCCCGCTCCAGGGCACCCTCGTCATGCCTTTGACCATCGGGGCAACAGCAGTATTCGCGCCTTCAATGGCGGCAGCCGACATCCTGGGCACGCTCGCCCAGTACCAGATCACGATGATCATCGGCGTCCCCAGGCTCTATACCCTTCTACGGGACGGCATCATGGGCAAGATCCGGCAAAGCTCCATTGCCAAAAGCCTCTTCTGGCTCTGCTCCAAAGTCAATTCTCTTGCCTTTTCCAGGATAGTCTTCAAGTCTGTCCAGAACAAGTTCGGTGGTTCGATCCGGTACATGCCTTGTGGCGGCGCCGCCTTGGACAAGCAAGTAATCCTGGACTTCAGAACCCTCGGATTCGAGATCCTGAACGGCTACGGAATGACCGAAACAGCGCCGATGATCTCGTTCACAAGACCCGGAAAGCCCAGGCACGGCTCGGCGGGACAGCTCCTCCCAGGTTGCGAAGTACGCATCCAAGACGGAGAAATCACGGTTCGCGGCGACAATGTGATGATCGGATACTACAACAAGCCCGAGGAAACAAGCGAAATCATGAAGGATGGCTGGCTCCATACCGGAGACCTGGGCTATGTGGACGATGATGACTACATCTTCATCACAGGTCGAAAAAAGGAAATCATCGTCCTCCCCAACGGAAAGAACATCAACCCCGAAACCGTCGAGCAAAAGCTGATGAACCTGGCAGGCGACATCATCGCCGAGGTCGGTGTCATAGGCACCGAGGATGCCTTGCATGCCTTGATCCTGCCCAATGTCAAGAAACTCGAAGGCCAAGGCATCCTCAACATCGAGGAAACCATCCGCCAAAAGGTCATCGCACCCTACAATGAACAGTCGTCAAGCTACAACAGGATCCTAAAATTCTCCCTGCTGTCCGAACCGCTCCCGAGGACCAGAATCGGAAAACTCAAGAGATACGAACTCGAACTGCTTGCGTCAATCAAGCAGCATCGAATCCATCCCCCAAAGGAAGACCCGGATTCGCAAGAATACAAGGCGATCAAGCAATACCTGGAAAGCACACTGAAGGTAGCCCTCCATCCCGACGACCACCTGGAAATCGACCTCGGCATGGACTCGCTCGGGAAAGTCGCGCTCGCGGTTTTCATCAACGAAACCTTTAACATTGAAATCCAAGACCAAACGATTGCTGACAACCCAACCCCCGAAAAGCTTGCCCTCGCCATCACGTCGATATCGCAAAAAGGAGTCGCCCGGGAAAACCTGAGCTTCAAATGGTCCCAGGTCCTCAAGGAAAACGTCAAGCTCAAACTTCCGAGAAGTTGGTTCGCACATAACCTGATCAACGCGATTTCAAGATGCTTCCTCCACATCGCCTTCAAGTTCAAGGGAACGGGAACCGAGAACATTCCAGAAGGACCATGCATCATCGCGCCAAACCACCAAAGCTTCCTTGACGCGCCGCTGCTCGCAGCATTCCTGCGTGGCAACAACCTAAAAAACACCTTCTTCTACGCAAAAGCCGACCACATGAAAAGCTGGTACGGAAAAGCCTTCGCCGATCGACACAATGTCATCGTCATGGACATCAACGACAACCTCAAGCTCTCACTTCAAAAACTCGCATCCGTACTCGCAAAGGGACACAAGATCATCCTCTTCCCTGAAGGGACACGAACACTCGACGGCTCCCTAGGATCATTCAAGAGAACATTCGCTATCCTGTCAAAGGAACTCAACGTACCGATCGTACCCGTCGCAATCGACGGCGCCTACGACGCACTCCCAAGGAAAAAGCTCTTCCCCAAGCTTCGCCAGGAGATCACTGTCACCTTCCTCGAGCCAATTATTCCTCTCGAAGAAGACGACTATCGCACGATCACAGACCGGGTTCGAAATGCGATCGAATCAAGCCTCGCACAGAAACAACCTGTCCGACCTGTCCGACCTGTCCGACCTGTCCGACCTGTCCGACCTGTCCGACCTGTCCGACCTGTCCGACCTGTCCGACCTGTCCGACCTGTCTGACCAGAAATGCGCCATTTTCAGCCCCTTGACCGGCGACACCGTTTGAGTACGAGCACCCCGGGTGCCCGTACCTGAAACCGTCTTGTCCTGTTCAGGGCAAATTCGTCCGCCCCATTCCGCCCCCCCAAAAAAACGCCATGACAGTCATTTTGCCATGGCGTCAATTGCTTTTTTTAGGTTTAAACCTAAAAAAAGCAGTTAACACCTTATGATTGTAATGCCTTTACAAGGCACGGTCTTCGGGTGGTTTTCTCTCCCCAGACTAAAGTCTGGGGTTAAGCATAGTTAAGCACCTACGGTGCAATGCATTATGTAAATCCTTCTGACAAGTCCGAATTATCGTCCGTGTCTGGTCCGTGTCCCACCCGCGTGGATTGCGGACGGCTGGTCCGCGCCTAAGACTTTGCGCCGTAGGCGCATGACCATGCTTAACCCCGGGCTTCAGCCCGGGGACAGGATGCCCCCTTGCCGGGCACCTTGTAAAGGCGCAACAGACGCACTTAAAATCACCAGCATGGTGAAACGAACAAAATTTTTAACTGTTTGATAATCAGTCAATTAGGAACTGAATCCAGCTTCAACTGCTTTTTTAGGTTTAAACCAAGCTGTTTTTACTTTGCAAGATTCTTAGGTTGATTCTTCAGTGCGGCTTTCGCCATATTCCTGAAGATTGCCCTGGAGTCATTGGTGAATGCCTGGAGCCGTTGCGTTCCCTGTTCGCCTCCGCAACGGTGCAAAGCCTGCGCGAGCATCACCTCCAAGTAGGTCATCTGAAGCGGGGGAACGTCAGACCAATACTCGTTGACAATATTGCCGCCAACGAATTTCTTGTTCAGGAGCTCAGTCAGGGGCTTGATGGCCTTGGGCGTCGGGCGCTCATTGAAGAATGTTGCGATTGTCCACAGCCTGCCATGGAAGTACGTCGTCGTACCATCGGTTCGTGCGATGGCGTACGGGGTATTTCCCGTATTGAGGTCCGTGCCTCCTGCCCAAGCACGCTCGGTCAACTGGAGGACCGGCTCAAGCGATTCCTCCGAGTCAAGATGGGCGAGAAAACCAACGATCCGATTGACCATGCCGTACGCCTTGCCTGGCTTCAACTCGCCAAATACCGGGACGCCGTAGTTGCTGCGCTTGTCTGACGTGAATGTCTCGCCCTTGACGTCGACAACCGTAAACTCGCCCACCCCCGAATCCCGAACCTCGTGCATGTCAATCGCCATCTGCTGCTTCAACTCCTTCAAAAGCAGCTTTTGGCCATCGGGTTCGCCGAAATACGCCAGAACATAGGCGACCTGACGCGTCTGCTTTTGCTGGTACAATTCCTTGAGCTTCGGTACGATTTGCTCTTTGGGCATCAGCAAGGCAGGCAGGAAACCATCGGGTTCGCTAAGGCGTTCGACGGCGAATTCCAAAGTCCATTCCGGGACCGAGGGCTTTTCCGCCCAAGACGGAAGAATCTTCCGCTGGATAAGTTGCTGCCGAAGCGCCTGGATATCGGCGTCACGTGTATTTCCCAGTTTTCGTGTAATGAATTGCGACGCCAGAAACCCAAGGGAAAATCCCGCATTGGTGATCTCTGGATTCATCCGACAAAGAGTCGTCGCGTCCCGTTCGCCCGAAATGGCCTTGGCTCCAACCAAGACATTGGCTAGTCCCTTCGGAATGAAGGTACCGACCGGGATGAGGACGCGAATCTCCTTGTCCTCGGGATCGTAGGCATCCTTCGTGATGCAGCGCAGGGGGATTTCAGTACTTAGCCGACCATGTGTATCGAACAGGCAGGAGGAGACCGCGATCGCGTCGTCATGGAACTTCCGCGTAAGGATATCCTTGACGTTAAGGTAATGCTCGCCGATGATTCGCCTTGCTTCCCGTTGCGTATAGATTTGAGCGATATGGTAGTCGCTGTTCTTTCGGTGCGCCAATCCAATTCCCCGGATCACGTCCTTGTAGCAAGTCGGATCAACCACATCCAAGTCATTTGCAAAGTGGTTTTGCTGGAAGTTGGACGTCGTCCAATATTCAAGTCCCCAGCAGCTTGAGCTTTGGATCCATCCAGTATCCGGGTCTCCGAGCTCGGTTTTGATTCCAGCCTGGTCACAGAGCGTCGCCTCGCCGGTCATATCGAGGTAGATTTTGGCCACCAAGCGCTTGAAGCCCGAGTTCGAATAGAGCAGAACCCCGGTGACCCGATCCTGCTCCTTCGCTGTTCCGCAGGCGACGGTTGATCCAGCGAAGTCCTGGCGGTTCTCGGGATCCAGGAGGATTTTGTCCCAATGCCGGATTGACGCGCAGAAAGACGACAGCGATTCCGCCCGCACCAATGCATTGCGGCCTTTCGTGTAGTCTTCATAGGCGCCTTTCGTGTAGCCGTGCCAAGCGCCGGACACGCCGCCTGCCGTCGTTGTCCCGCCAAGAAATGGTAGCATGTCAACGGTTATCGCCTGAATCTTCTGGCTTGCCAAGGCGGACATCGCGGAGCTGCCGCCTGTTCCCCCGCCGATGACTGCCGCATCGTAGCGAACCTCGCTCGCAGGCGTGATCTCGATGCGAGCCAAGGGCAATCCTTCCACATCGGGATCTTGCCAATCCGACAGGGCGAAAGCCAACTTTTGCCCTGTGCTAAGCAATTCCCCTTGGTAGTCCGGCTTTAACGTCTTGAGGTTTTTGACAAAGTCCCTGGTTTGCTCCTCGGCATTGCGTTCGATGATCCTGACGTCATGAGTCGTCGGCCGTTCGGGAAATGTCCCCTTGACGCGGAGCAGATTCCCGAATGCATTGTTGCATTCCCGCTCGGACGCGATAATCCTAGGTGCCGCTATCCGCGCCAATTGAGCATCTTGCAAGCCAGGAACCGTCTTTCGGATTTCAGAGACCAGGTCAACAGCCTTGCGACGCAAATCCATCTGCATGCGGGATGAAGACAACCAGTCCGTTTCATCCAAAACACGATTTTCCCTGAATGACACGCAAAGATTCCCGTCCCGAAGCGTCCGATGAATCTCAACATGGGCAGACGGCAAAACCCAGGAATTCCCAGTGAACGCATGCGCTCGGACTATCTCAAAGTTGTACTCGACAATCACGGGTTCCGCCTTCAAGCACCCAGAAATATGGTTCGCGGCGATTTGCTCGTGCGAAGCGTCGATGACTGCGGCAACAGGCAGCAGGAAAACCCCGAACTTGTTGGCGACGGCGACCGCCTTGACCGTCTTGTCCGCAACCAGAAAGCCTGCGCAATGAGAAAGGGGCAACGGATTCGCCCCGCAATCCATCGCCCTTGCGTACAGTTCCTTCTGGAGTGCCCCAATGGGACGCATGAGGGATTCACCCGTCGTTCCATTTAGGATCCAGCAATGGTTGGATGAAGCCAATGCACCGCCCAAATGGTTCTCGGGCGCAATAACATAGGCTTTCCACCCAAGTTTCTGAACTGTTTCGGCAACGCTTATCGCCGCTTGACCTCCTCCTAATATGGCGATATTACGCATATTTCCACGGACGGACAAGCACAGCGAAGCGGCAAGGCAAACATTTAAAATGCGCATACTTCCTCCAGAAGAATTAGATCTGCTGACAACCCAATACGAACCCTGCCACATCCCCGCATAAATCAAGGCCTTCCGTTGCTCGAATCCACATCATCCCATATATGATGAATTTACACCGACCATGGAAGCAATCAAGCATGAAGAAGCTAGATTTCATTTTCCAGCTGCATTGCCCGCTTTTTGGTCCAAGCCAATTTGACGACCTAACAGAAAAGCGATATAATATATTTGTTACAGCAAGAAGCTGAACAATGACGCTGAAGTGTCCAAAAATACAGACGAAAGTTTAACGATAACACTGGTGGCCATGTGTGCCAGGAAGGCATGCGATTTCTCAGAAGAGAAATGGTATGCCTTTTTTGCATGCCGCCACCTGAATAATTTTGGAGGGTACACAATTATGGCATGTTTTCTTGTCCCGGCTGCTCAAGCAGTCATCACTTCTGTCGCTGCAAAGGTTATGAAATCCAAGGAAAAGGAAGAGTCTGTCAAGATTTACCTTTCCGATGGCTCTGTTGAAGAAGCAACAAAGATCCCGTTTTCCGCCAAGCTCGGCTGGCTGAATAAATTGCTCTGGGGCGGCTCCGCCCTGCTTGCTTTCGAGCATCTGTGGCATGGCGAAATTGTACCGTTCTTCCCGTTCCTGACGGCGATCAAAAGCGGTGAAACCGCTGAAATGCTCGCAGAAATGAGAAGCGCTGGTGTGATGATGTCAGTTCTCATCACGGCTGTGTGGGTTGGCATGCTTGCCGTCGCCTCCGTTATTGAAAAAAGAGCGCTTCGCGCTCCCAAACCTGCTGAGGAGGGCGTATAAGAATGACTCTATTAACGACGGTATTTGCGGCAATCATCTGCACGATCATCTGGTATAGGGGCGCACCCAAAAGCGAGATGAAGGTCGGTCATCTCTGCTGGATGTTTTGGGGCGCTTCCCTCATGTGGTTTATCGATGCAATCATTGAGTATGGTGAACTTGGGGCTGAATACTTCACCCCTGCTCCAGTCGATATGCTCAATGATTTCTATCTTGGATTGTCCGTTGTAGCCCTGGGTCTGATCATCTGGCTCGTTATTCTGCTTGTAAAGGATCCGAAGGGTGTTGTCAAGGCCGCCCTGTTCGTGAAAAAATAACCAGCGGCAGATTGGCGGCTCTGTACTTCACGCAGAGCCGCCTTTTGTCTTGGGAGTCGCATGAAGTTAATTGATTTTTTTAAAGAGCATCCCAGAGTTGCAGTCGCATTTTCCGGAGGTGTCGATTCGGCTTACCTTTTGCACGCTGCCAAGCAGTATGCAAAAGAGGTGCGGGCTTATTATGTAAAATCAGCTTTTCAGCCGCAGTTTGAATTAGATGATGCTCGACGCATTGCCAAGGAACTTGCCGTGCAAATGACAACTCTCTACTTGGATGTTGTTTCAGACGAAACAATTGCATCCAACCCAAGCAACCGCTGCTATTACTGCAAGAAACGAATCTTTGAAACCATTAAAGAACAAGCCAAAGCAGATGGATTTGCAGTTTTGCTTGATGGAACAAATGCGTCGGATGATGTCGATGATCGTCCCGGCATGAAGGCTCTCCATGAATTGTCCGTGCTTTCACCGCTAAGGCTGTGTGGCTTGACCAAAGCCGAGATTCGCCGGCTTTCACAGGAAGCGGGTCTATTTACTTGGGCCAAGCCAGCCTATGCTTGCCTTGCCACACGGATTCCCGTTGGAGAGCAGATCACCGAGGAAAAGTTGAAAGCGACAGAAGCTGCGGAGAGTTATCTGTCTTCTCTTGGATTGAATGATTTTCGGGTTCGGCTGATGGGGAATGCCGCAAAAATACAGGTTCCTGCTGCACAGATTGGAAAAGTCATTGAAAACCGGGAAAGCATCATTGCGGAATTGAAGCGGTATTATTCGGCTGTTTTGCTGGATTTGGAGACGAGGGAATGAAAACGGAAATCAGAGCGATTTTGGAAGCTGTACGCGATGGAGACTTAACGGTAAACGAAGCTATTTTGGCTCTGAAAAAAAAGCCGTTTGAGGATATCGGCTATGCTAAAATCGATCTGCATCGCGCCACTCGCCAAGGCATTCCGGAAGTCATCTATGGCGCCGGGAAAACCGCGGAGCAGATTATCGGGATAGCAGAGAAAATGAAACTTAGCGGACAGAAGACTATCCTGATTACACGACTGCCTCCGGAAGCAGCCAAAAAAGTCGGAACAGCCTATGAGATCGATTATCATGCGGAAGCCAAAGTTGGAATCATCGGTTCAATCCCAAGCGCCAACGGAATTGGAAAGATTGTTGTGGCAACTGGAGGCACCAGCGACATCCCAGTGGCGGAAGAAGCCGCATTAACCGCCGAAGTCCATGGCAACGAAGTTGTTCGCCTGTATGATGTCGGCGTATCTGGGTTGCACCGTCTGCTTGCTCATTTGGATCAACTCATGAGTGCAAGCGTTATTATTGCCATAGCCGGAATGGAGGGCGCACTTGCCAGCGTAATCGGTGGGCTTGTGGATTGTCCCGTGATTGCCGTCCCTACAAGCGTCGGATATGGAGCATCCTTCAATGGGGTGTCTGCTCTTTTATCCATGCTGAATTCCTGCGCCAGCGGAGTATCCGTGGTGAATATCGACAATGGTTTCGGTGCCGGATATCTGGCAAGCATGATCAATCATATGGAGGCGAAATAAAATGAAAACGTTATATCTGGACTGCGGCATGGGCGCGGCGGGCGATATGCTGACTGCGGCCTTGATTGAACTTCTTCCGAACAAGGAGGAATTTCTTGATGAACTGAACAGTCTTGGCATTCCCGGAGTCACCATCTCCAGTAAAGCAGCCACAAAGTGCGGAATCCAGGGGACGCAAATCACGGTAAAGGTTCATGGCGAAGAAGAAACAGAGGAAATGCACTCCCATGACCATGAGCATGGGCACAGTCATGACCATGAGCATGGGCACAGTCATTCCCACGACCACGACCATTCCCATGCCGGAGAGCATACGCACCATCACAATAGCATGCACGATATCGAACATATTATTGAAAAGCTGCCGATATCCGGAAAGGTAAAAGCGGATATTCTTGCCGTCTATTCGCTGATTGCGGAAGCGGAAAGCGATGCCCACGGTGTGCCTGTTACGGAAATTCATTTCCATGAAGTTGGGATGATGGATGCCGTTGCAGATATAACTGCCGTTTGCATGCTGATGGATCGCTTATCTCCTGAACAAGTTGTCGTTTCTCCGATACATGTAGGCAGCGGCCATGTAAAATGCGCCCATGGAATCCTGCCTGTCCCTGCTCCTGCAACCGCCTATATCCTGCGAGGCATTCCAATTTATGGAGGCGGAATCAAGAGCGAACTGTGTACCCCTACCGGTGCGGCTCTATTGAAGCACTTTGCGACAAGGTTTGGAGATATGCCGGTAATGAGAACGACAGCAATCGGCTACGGCATGGGGAAAAAGGATTTTACCGCCGCAAACTGTGTCCGGGCATTGCTTGGAGAAACAGATGATTCAGGCGACATGATTTCCGAGCTTCTCTGCAATCTCGATGACATGACGGCAGAAGCGATAGGGTTCGCAGAGGAACAGTTTTTTGCGGCAGGGGCTTTGGAAGTCTATGCCGTTCCTGCCCAGATGAAGAAATCACGCCCAGGCATTCTGCTTGCAGTGATGTGCCACGAAAAGGACAAGGACCAAATGATCCGGTTGATCTTCAAGCATACGACAACACTTGGAGTGCGTGAAAATATTAGCCGCCGATATACCCTTGCCCGTTCAATCGAAACCGTGGCGACAGAATATGGAGAAGTACGTAAAAAGGTATCTGTCGGATATGGTGTGACAAGGGAAAAATACGAATTTGATAGCCTTGCCCGCATTGCGCGAGAACAGAAGATCAGCCTTGCCGAGGTGGTGGAACGCATCGGCAAGCAGGCGAAGTAGCCATGCAGGAGATGAGATACGCTTCTATCGATAGCCAGCTCGGAAATGCTCCATGCCTATGTGAAGATACGGAAGAAATGTTCTGGCTTCGGGAATCGGATGACTACGAAAGCCGGGTAAAGCTGGGAAACCTGCTTTCAGGACAATACCGTTTTCGCGAGGCGATCGATGCATATCATTCTGCGGAGATAATTCGTGCCGATGATCCGATGCTGTACGTTCGCTTAGGCGGAGCCTATCTGACATTACGGCATTTCACTGAAGCAAAAAAAGCATACGCAAAGAGCCGTTCTCTCAATGGCAACGAAAAAACAATCGCCTATCCAATGGGGGTGTGGCACTACCTGCAAAGAGACTATGAAGCGGCGTCAGGCAATTTTACAAAGGTTCTTCCCTGCGGAGATGAGATGGGAATTGCAATCCTCTATTGGAATTCCCTATGCTGCATGCGCGGAAACTTGCCAGACAAGCTGATAGGAACATACCGTGACGACATGAGTGTCGGACACCATACGGCATATCAATCTGCCGTGGAGGTTATCCTTGGAAAAAGGACTGCGGATGAAGCACTTGATCAAGCGGAACAAGATAAGAATGACTTGAACGCCGTTGTCGCGATGTACGGCATCGCAGTCTATCTTGAATATGCCGGAAAAACAGAAGAGGCAAGAAACGTAAAAGAGTCGCTGCTCAGACGGGAATCGGTCTGGCCATGCATTCCCTATCTTGCGGCATGGAACGACATGAAGAAAACAGAGTGAATCTAAAAAAAGCAGTTGACGCCTTATGGTTGTAGTGCCTTTACAAGGCACTGTCCTTGGGTAAGTTCCTCACCCCAGGCTAAAAGCCTGGGGACAGGATGCCCCCATGCCGGGGCGCCTTGTAAAGGCGCTACAGAAGACTGACGCATTTCAATTCAGCAACATGGTTAACGGAATAAAATTTATAACCATTTGAAAATCAATCAATTAGGAACTAAATCCAGTTTCAACTGCTTTTTTTAGAGTGAATCAGTGTTTTCGCCGTCTTCTTCGCTTCATATTCGAGGCGATTTCCGGGGGCGGAAGGCGATTGGCGATTTCCGGATCCCAATCGAGGGTTTTGACGAGGAGTTGCAGGAGCAGTCTTCCGTACTTGTATTCCCGATGCCTGTAGAATCTTGGTGCCAGTTCGGAACTCAAAGCGGGAATCAACAGGAGAATTTCCTTGACGCGAATGGCATAGAGCCTCGGCAAGACAAAGCTGCTGAAGAATTGCCGGACCACCCTGAGGCAAACCGCGCCGCCATCGCCCAACAGGATGGCGTCCTCGTCATCCTCCGTAATCGGTCGCAACGCCCTCAAAGCCACAGGCAACGAGACGGTCGCCAAAGCCAAGGCCCTGGAGTGCGAGTAGTTGCCTGTCGCGACTTCGGCATCACGGGTCTTTAAAAGACGACGCACCAAAACCCCGTCCTGCTTGGACCAAATCTCTTCCAGGTCAGGCCAGAAATACGTCAAAAAACCGTACTTGTGGAAGGCAGTCAAAATCGCAAGAGAACGCCCCGTGAACAGAATCTTCAGCAATTCCTCATAGAGCCGGGCTGGCGAGGACATGGAAATCATCGCCTTGTTCGCCTTCAATGCGGCCTCCGTGGCGGGATGCAACTTGAAGCCATGAAGCCCAACCAGCTTGAGGGCGCGCAACATTCGAACCGGATCCTCAATGAACCTCTCCTCGGGATTGCCGATGACGCGAACAATCCCGGCCTTCAAATCCTTAAGGCCTCCAGTCATATCGATGACACCCTGCTTGCCGACTACGTCCAAGTAGAGCGAATTGACCGTGAAGTCACGCCTGCTGGCATCGTCTTCCAGCGTGCCGTACTCGTTGTCGTTCCAAATCATCATTCCGTCATCGTCATCGCGTCCTTTGCTTTCTTCGTGCGACGGTTTTCTTCGGAACGTGCTGACCTCGAAGGTCTCATTCCCCATTCTGACTTGCGCAAGCTTGAATCGTCGTCCGATGACGACGCATTGCCGCCGTCCGAAGACCGACCTCACCTGTTCGGGGGTCGCATTCGTAGTGATGTCCACGTCTTTCGGAATGGATCCGAGGAGCAAGTCTCGGACAGCTCCGCCGACCACGTAGGCCTCAAACCCGTTTTGCACGAGCCTGGTGGCCACCTGGACGGCAGCGGGGCTGATCTTGTCTCGGAGATTCCTTTTGGCTATCATTGTGCTAGTTGAAAAGTTCCAGTTGAACTGGTGGAGGATGGATAATTGCCGCGACGGGGGCGAATGTGCGCCTATGCTCCGGACAAGGACCGAACTTCCGAAGTGCATCCAGATGCGCTTGCGTTCCGTACCCCTTGTGTTGCGCGAATCCATATGCCGGATATTCCTGGTCGAGTTTGCGCATCAGCTCGTCGCGGTGCGTTTTCGCCAAGATGCTGGCCGTGGCGATGCTGGCGGACCTGGTGTCGCCCTTGACGATAAACTGCGCTGGAACCGGAAAATCAGGAACCTTCAGCCCGTCGACCAGTGCAAGTTGAGGTTCTGGCTCCAGTTGCTGAACAGCCTCACGCATCGCCTGATGCGTAGCCCGAAGGATGTTGTAGCGATCAATCTCGCCGGCCGAACGGACCGCAAGCTTCCAAATGATACGGGAATCGCCTTTGATCTCCAAAGCCAAACTTTCACGGTCGTCTTCGCTGAACGCCTTTGAATCATAGACAGCCAACTCGAAATCATCAGGCAAAATCACCGCAGCGACGACAACCGGACCAGCCAATGGTCCGCGACCAGCCTCGTCAACACCGCATACCACCAGACCAGGCTGACCATGCCGTGCCTGACGTTCAAATTCGAACATGTCGCGTTGCGTGTCGGACTTCGTCATACGTCTTCAAGGGAATCCTTTCCAAACAAAGGAAAAGGAGCCGCGACATTAGCCGAGCTCCTTCCCGTAATGCTAAAGAGAGGTTAGTAGAGTTTTTTGCCCTGGCATGCCCATGCATCCCAGAAGCGTTGAGAAGTTCTTAGTGGAGGCGCTTGTCCTTGACCCTGGCGGCGGCGCCGACCTTGCCGCGGAGATAGTAGAGCTTCGCACGGCGGACGCGACCTTGACGGATCAGCTTGAAGCTGGCGATGCGCGGCGAATGAATCGGGAAAATGCGCTCCACGCCTTGCCCATGGCTGACGCGACGCAGGGTGATGGTCTCGGCAATGCCGCCACCGTCACGAGCGATTACGACTCCTTCGAATTCCTGAATGCGTTCCTTGCCGCCTTCAATGATCTTTACGCCGACCTTGATCGTGTCGCCGATGGAGAAAGACGGAACGTCCGTCTTCAGGTTTTCACGCCTCAACTGCTCAATCAAGCTCATTCCCGGATTCTTTTCTTCCTTGTTTTCCATTGCTTCACCTGTATTCCTGTTCATCATTGACCAAGCAGATCGGGACGGCGGCCCGAAGTACGGACATAACGCTGCTCCAACCGCCATTGCTTGATCTGTTCATGGTCCCCGGACAGGAGCACGTCCGGCACTCTCATTCCACGATACTCATATGGGCGTGTGTATTGCGGATACTCCAACAACCGCTCATCGCCACCAAACGATTCCTCTACAGACGATTCGTCATCACCAAGCACACCCGGTAACAACCGTACTATCGCATCGCACATCACAACGGCGGCAATCGCCCCATTCGTGAGAACGAAATCCCCAAGCGACAACTCCTCGTCAAACAATACCTGCCTGGCCCGCTCGTCAATACCCTCGTAATGACCGCATACCAAAACGATATGATCCAACCGGGAAAGACGAACCGCATCTTCCTGCGTGAACCTGCGACCCTGGGGGGTCATCAACACCACGTGAGCACGCTCATCGGCGATGTCCTCAACACATTCAAACAACGGCTCGGGCCTTAATACCATCCCGCATCCCCCGCCATACGGCGTGTCGTCGACAGTGCCACGACGGTCGTGTGAATACTTGCGCAAATCAATCGTGTTGATCTCTACAAGCTCAGACTTCCTGGCGCGACCAATGATCGAAACACAAAGAGACGACTCGCATATCTCGGGGAACAAGGTAACAATATCGAACCGCATGCGCATAGCTGACGCTACCTCGCGAGCCGTAAATCCGTCAATCCAATACGTCAACAGTCATTCGAAGACCGATACGCCCACCAGCACCGCTGACTAACAACCGCAACGCCGCGATCGTCTTGCCGTTCTTGCCGATGATCTTCCCGATGTCAGGCTTGTCGCAACGAATCTGAATCACGCTCAGGCGCTCCTTCTCCAACGTCGAAACAGCAACCGTATCGGGATTGTCAACTAAGGCACGGGCAACGTAAAGGACGAAATCTTCCAATCCCTGGCGGCTGACCTTGGCTGGACCCGATTCCTGAACCTCTATGTCCTCGACCTGATCAACTCCATCGCCAGACTCGATCGCTTCAAGCTCGGAATCGACAGATCCGCGAACCGGAGCATCGGGAACGACCTGGTCGTCAGTGCCAGCACTAGACTGGCTGCCAAACATTTTTTTCCAAAATGAAAACGTCATAGCTCTATTGCCAACATAGGGTTATGCCTGCGTTTCTTCAGCTGCGGCTGCCGCGGTGGCACTGCCCCTGGACTTGCCTTCGCGAGCGCGCTTGATGATCTTATTGACCGTGTCGCTGACCTGGGCGCCGCGAGGCAGCCAGTAGTCAACACGCTCCAAATCAATCTTCTCGTTCTCGTGACGGGGATCGTAGAATCCAATCACTTCGATAAAGCGACCATCACGGGGACTGCGGCTGTCCGCAACAACAATACGATGGCAAGCTTGATTGCGCTTGCCAGTACGACGAAGTCTTATCTTGACCGACATACCTTTTCCTTACTACAACGTGCCTACAAAATGAATGACTTTGATAAAATAATTTGAAGAGCTTAATATATCCCGTGAAATGGATATGGCAAATCATTGGAGCGGATTTTTCCAGCCATTTACCAATTAGGCTTGCCCGCTCAAGTGCTTTTGGAGTTCACGCTGGAAGAAAATGATGTCCTTCTGGGTCGGTTTTTCGGAATCATCATCAGGAATGACCTGCAATCCCCTGGCTCCCACTTCCCATTTTGCGGTTGCGCCCGAGGCAAACGCTACGCTTCCGGAAAGCTGCACGCCAGGTCTCATCACCTTGTCAATTTCGACGGTCGTTGGCGATGCCTCCTCTTCCCTCTTCAGTTGCTCCTGGTATTTCCTGACGGCATCCTGGAGTTGCTTCTGGAAGATTTCCACGTCTTCGTCATTGGGTTCCTCCGAGCCTTCGTCCAAGTCATAGCCCAATCCACGCGGTCCCAGGAACCAGATTCCCGATGCGCCAGAGGCAAACTTGACCTTGCCGGAAAGCTGCGACCCAGCAAGCGGAACCTCGTCGATGGTGACTGCCGCCTCATCGTCCTCTTCATCCTCGTCGTCCAACGGCTTGTTGGCAGCGCTTTTTCGGACGAAGTCAGGCATCGTGCGAACGTCCTTTTCGTCCTCTTCCTCGTCTTCAAACTCCTCATCCGATTCCTCGGCATGCGCCGGTCCAGCCGCATCGGCTTTCGGCTTCTGGACTTGCTTGTCTTGCTTCTCCCAGTCAACGTCAAGCCCCATCGCGACCATCCGGAGCTCGAAATAGGTCATCTTGATATTGAAATCCTTTGCCAGGGCAGATTGGACATCGGAGAGCGAGACACCCTTGTTCAGCTGTTCCGCAATAAACTCGTCGCGTTCCTTGTTTGTCATAGTTCTACATCCATGCAAGTTGTTATGCAGCCGTCGCCGATTATCGTTCCGCCTCGGCGACGGCATTCGTCAAATGCCCTTTTCGAGGGGCATTGGTCTCAGGTCAATGGGAGGCTTGCGGCGGCCGCGGCTTGTCCATGCCGCTTCTCGCGCTCGTCGGGTTCGTAGAAGTGGATGTTCGCCAATTCGGGGAATTCTTCCTTGAGGACCTTCTTGGCCAAGTCGAGGATAATCTGGCCGCCTTCGCCAGTAACAACGCGTCCCAACACCTCGACATGCTTGATCGGCTTGTAGAAGTCAGCGTAATGGGCGATGGTATAGCCCAAGTAGACGCCGATGGTCTCGTAGATCTTGCGCGCCCTTGGATCGCCCTTGTGCATCAGCTCCTGAACCCTAGCAAGCCTCAGCGGGAACGCCGCCGGGTCAATGTCGGGCATCTCGATGCCGGCCGCGTAGATCAGGCGTGCCACGGCCTGTTGCGAGAAGTAGTTGGCTCCGACGCCGAAATCCCGGGACCATTCGTCAACCGCCGCGTTGGGATTGTAGTCAACCGGCGCGAAGGCAAGTTCGTTCATCCAGCCCTTGACCATCATGTTTTCATCGACGTATCCGCCGGCCAGCGACGAACCCATCGCCAATCCGAGGACCGCGCCCTCGCCCAAGGCGATCGAACCCGCCAATGCGGTCACGTCACCATCGTTTTCCAGGCGGAGCGGAACACCCCACTGCTTGGCGATTTCCTTGAATATCGGCGCCGCTTCGGCATCGAACCGTTCACGCGGGGTGATGCCCCTGAAGAGCGATGCGACTCTGACGCGTCCATCGACGTACACGCCCGCCGAACTTCCGCCGATCGCTTCGACTTTCGCCTTCGGGTCGATCGCCTTGATCGCCTTTTCCGCTTCTTTCAGGATCCAGTTGATTGCATCGTAGTGGTATTGGATATTGGTTTGAGGCCTGGGATCCCAGACGTATTCTTCGCTGAGGACGGGTTCGCCGTCTGCCTTCAGCGCCAACTTCCCGTCCTTGACCACGGCGACTTTGCGGTCGCTGGCGCCCAGGTCGAACCCGATTCTCCAGCCTTTCCAATCCAGCTTGACGGCCATTCCCGCGCCATCGCTGGCCTTCGGAACGTCGCTGGGCGTCGGGGCATGGACGATCTGCATTTCCTTTTCGTAGGTCTGTGTGCCCCAGAACTCCGCGTCAAAACGCCTGATTCCAGTTGTGCTGTAGCAGGCCTCCAAGTAGCTGACCAGTTCCTTCGGACCGTGGATCGTGACCTTCCAGCCGCCAAATTGCCACAACAAAAACTTCAATGTGCGTTCGATGTAGAAGAAATTCGCCGCCGCACGGGGATGCCGCATGTCAAAAATACGTGTGTCAAAGCGGGAGATTTTCCCACCGTCACGCTCTACGGCGAAGATGAAGGGAATCGCACAACCTGAAGCGTCAACCTCAGCGAGGAAAGCGCGATTGGATAGGACAGGCGGCCTGAAATCGGGATCCAATACAGGTACGGTCTTGGGGGCTACCAATTTGAAGACTTCTTTCATTGCTTCGTTCTCCGTGGCTTGTTGTGTTTGTATGTTTTGCGACAATGCAGGGAATTTCCTTAGGAGTTGCTGTTCCAAAGTCGATGCGGGTACATGCCCAGCGCCGTCAGGTCCTTGAGTCGTTCCTTCACAATGGCCCTGTCCTCGGCGTAGGTCATGCCGAACCAACGATCCGTGGTTTCCAATACCTTCACCGTGATTTCCTCACGCTGGATCAGGGTATCTACAACCGTTGGGATATAGTATTCGGCCTTCAAATCCTTGCATCCACGTTGCCAGAATTCGGCGAAAAGCCTGTCTAGGTGTCCGAAGATGGTCGGATGGAATCCCCAGAAGTTCATCGAAGCCGTTTCGCGTCCCGTCAATGGAATGACCCCATGCCCATCCTCGGCGAGGCAACGGATTTCGCCATCGACGCTTTCGATTCCCTTTCTCTCGATGACGCTGGCAAGAATGCCCTCGCGGGTCTTTTCGCAGATGCCTCTGGAGACGGTTCCATTGGCGGAAAGCGTCTTGTTGAGCTCGAATCCCACCATCCCGTAGTTGGTGGGGTCGCACTGCGGCGAACCGAGGAATTGCGACATCAAGTCGTATGACGTGGAACCGTAGTAGTCATCGGCATTGATCGCCGCAAAAGGCCCGCTGATCGCATTCCGGGCGCTCCAAATCGCATGACCTGTACCCCAGGGCTTGACGCGCCTTCCGGGACATTGAACCCCGCCAGGCAAAGCCTTCATGTCCTGGACGACATACTCGACGTCAACCTTCCCAACAAGACGATCCTGGAAATGAGCCTTCAGATCGTCCTCCAAATCCTCGCGTATGACGAAAACAACCTTCCCAAATCCAGCCTTCCATGCATCGTAAACCGAATAGTCAAGGACGAACTCGCCGTCCGGCCCAACTGGATCCATCTGCTTGATGCCCGCTCCATATCTGCTGCCCAAACCCGCAGCCAAAACCAGCAATGTTGGTGATGACATTTTCAACTCCTCAATCTACAATATCAAAATGAGAATTTCGACGGCATGTCATGGCCTACCGTCTCGCCGCCTCCACGGCTTGCCTGGCAAGGTCGCTTATCGCTGCCCAATCACCTTTTTTCACCAAATCCGACTTGGCGATCCAGGTTCCTCCGACGAAGGCGACCTGCGGAAGCGCAAGGTAGTCCTTCATGTTGGCGATCGTCACACCGCCAGTCGGGCAAAAACCTATTCCAGTATGTCCATAGGGACCGATGAGCGCCTTCAGCATGGGGACGCCTCCCGACGCCTCTGCCGGGAAGAATTTCAGCAACTGGCACTTGAGTTCCAGCGCCCGTTCCACGTCGGATGGCGTGCATACGCCTGGCGCGAAGGGAAGCCCTTGGCGTTGCGCGGCGCGGACAACCGTTGGATTGCATCCGGGCGCCACTGCGAATCGTGCTCCAGCCTGGATCGCCCGATCGACCTGATCCGTGGTCAGTACCGTTCCGGCTCCCAGCAATAATTCGGGGAAGCGCTTTGACGCGGCTTGGATCACATCCGCCGCCGCCGCCGTCCTGAAGGTAATCTCCGCAACCGGCAATCCGCCTGACAGCAACGCCTCGCAAAGACGCAAGCCGTTGTCGACATCATCTACGGCAACCACCGGAACCACACCAAACTGACGCAATTTATCAAACATATCGCTCCTGTAAATCTGATGGCACGAACTATGTTCCAATCCCAAACCTGAATAAAGGCGGGGAAATTAAAAATAATAAATATATAGTTAAGGTTTCGCGAAATCAAGTGAATCAAGTTGGCGCGCCAATTCCTCGTTGACCACCTGCAAGCCTACCCGCTCCGCCCATTCGACGCAGTCGTCCGTATTGTTCCAAACGTCTTTCGGAGAATGGGCATCGCTGCAGACAACAACCTTGACTCCAACCTCGCCGGCAACATCCCAGAACTTCCGAAGGGGATAGAGATACCTCATTTCGCCTGAATCCTCGATCATCGGCTTCCGCAACCCATAGCCATTGATCTCCAAGGGAACGTCAGCCGACACCGCCGCCTCGCAAATCGCCTTGCAACAAGCGTCAGCCTCCGAAGTCCAACCCCTATAGCAGACGCCGAAAACATCCGGATGCGCCCAAAACAGGAATTTCCCGCTCGAAATCCCCTCGACCAGATAATCCGTGTAGTCCCAAAGAAGCCTATCGTCCATCGAGCGACCGTACAAGCCAACCCATTCCCCCTTGCTCAGGTAATGGTGCGCCGCCCCTATCAAGTACTTGCATCCCCACTTGCCAACCAACTCGTCCATGAAAAAATTCATGTACTCGGGATCGTATTCGCACTCCATTCCCATGACAATCTTCAACTGCGGGAAGTCTTCTTGCGCCTGGCGGATCCATTCCACGTACTGCGGGAGCTGTTCGATATCCATCCGCACGCTGCTCCAGCGCTCCACAGGATAAGGCGTGTGGTCGCTGAAACCCAATACCGCAACGCCTTGTTCGATGGCTTCCCGGCAATAGTCCGCGGGAACCCCGTCAGCATGCTTGCACAAGTACGTGTGCGTATGAAAATTGATCCGTTCCATTGTCCTAAAGCACTGAATTTCCTGGTTTTTGGTGCAAAATACAAAAAATGAACTAATGTAATTCAAGAAATGTTTGTGGCAAGGAAAGGGGACAGAGTTCTTTAGGGAGCCGTTCAACAAAAGGGGCAAAAGTCGTGATTGCTAGATCAGGTATATGGATGTTGAGATTGGCGTGTGTCGCCTGCATGGCGCTGTCATTGCCATCATTTGGGCAAGCAAATAGCTTCGAGAGCATCGAGAAGACCTCCGAGTCCTTGCAGAAATATCTTGAGGACGGGTATTGGCAGCGCAGGGCCGAGGTGCCGCCGCTGACCCGGGATATCCTGATCCAATCCATCGAGGCGGCAAGGACGTTCTATCTCAACCAGCAAAAGCCGGCAGGCAACTTCACTTACCTCCTGGATATCACAACAGGAATGGTTGACGACGACGACAACCAGGTCCGCCAGGCCGGGGCACTATGGGGACTCTCCTGCCTCAACAGGGATTTCTTCAACGAACCAACAAGAAGGGCGGTCCTGCTCGGATTCGATTTCTTCATCAACAACGTCAAAACGCTCCCAACAGGCGAAACAGTCATCACCTACCCGGGCGAAAAAAACCTGAACACCGGCACAGTCGCCCTCTTCTGCCTGGCCCTGACCGATTTCCTAGCAGGACAGGACAAGTACCTGGACCAAAACACAAAGGACAAGTTCAGAAGACTGCTCTTCACGCACGTCAACTTCCTAAGGTCAATGGAACTGGATGACGGTTCATGGTCCCGAGCATATGAACTTGCTTCAGGCATCAGAAAGCCAGTGCCAAGCTCGTACTACGACGGTGAAGCCCTGCTCGCATACTGCAAGATCGCACGGCAATTCAACAGGAAAGACCTGATCAGGAGAATCAACTTCGCACTCCCAAGGCTCATCCACAGGTATACAGTCCAAACATGGGAGCCCGACGGAGACCAGGAACTCACAAAGGGATTCTACCAATGGGGATCAATGTCCTTCGCGGAATACCTCGAAGCAGGATGGGAACCACACGCAAAACTCGCCGCGGACGCCGCGCTGGCACTCGCATGGTGGCAAATCGACGACAACCTGATCGAGACAAAACGCGGAAACGTGGCCTACGCAATCGAAGGACTCGCATCGGCATGGAGATGCGCCAACATCATTGGAGACAAACAGGCGCAGGATAGGCTGAAGCCACTGCTCGAAACAATCATGGCGCGGCTGACCCTCTGCCAATACAAAGGACCGCTGATGCAATACAACCCCTACCTGATGGGACTCAAAAACGTGCCCGAACAAGCCTACGGAGGCATCACGGCGGCGCCCAACAATCCCCTGGTGAGAATTGACAACGTCCAACACCAGGTCCATGCGATGCTGCTGATGCTCAAATACCTCTACCCGGAAAAATAAAGCTACTGAAGGTAGTCGGCAGTGGCGACGACGTCAATGCCCGTGCCCGCGACGTTTGACAACACAACGTCGCCAATCCTGACAGGCAACTGGACACGTGCGTTGTGAATCGCATCCAGGCAGGACGCTATCGAACCCTTCGGTATCGCCTCGGCAGTCTTGACGCTCAAGGGACGACGATGGCCGGGAATCGGAATCAACGAGGTCACCATGCGGCGGGGATCGACGCACTCCTGACGGGCGTAGGTCACGCCGCGAGCACAACCTTGCCCGTTCACGCTGGTCACAACCCCATCATCCAATGTCGCCGTCATGCGACAACCCTTGGGACACCCGATGCAAGTCAATTCATGCTTCATGTCAATTCCAAACCTTCTACCACAACATCAATAAACCCATTGCAAAAACGATTTTCCCATAATATATTCATTGTTTCCGTTTTTTCTGACATTGTCGCCCCGAAAACAAGCTAAATCCACAATTTTCCCTGGTGAACACGATGAAGTTATCTGTAATTATTCCCGTCTACAACGAGGCGAGCACCATAGAAACGGTCATCGATGCAGTCCGAAACTGCGGCGTGCAAGACCTGGAAATCATCGTGGTTGACGATTGCTCCACGGACGGAACCGGAAAAATCCTGGACGACATGCCGCCGTCGCCGGACCTCAGGATCTTCCGCCACCCGCACAACAAGGGCAAGGGCGCGGGAATACGAACCGCCCAGGCCGCCATCACGGGAGACGTGGTCGTCATCCAGGACGCAGACCTGGAGTATTCACCAAATGAATTCCCCGCAATGCTCAAGCCGATCGAGGAGGGCAAGGCGGATGCCGTATTCGGATCGAGATACTCGGGACGAGAAATCCTGGTCGATACATTCTGGCACTACTTCGGAAACAAGATGCTGACCCTGTTCTCAAATATACTCTCCAATGTCAATTTGACCGACATGGAAACGTGCTACAAGATGATCAAGGCCGACATCTTCAAGTCCTTCGAACTGGAATGCAATCGGTTCGGATTCGAACCGGAAATCACCGCAAAGCTCGCAAAACGAAAAGCAAGAATCTACGAAATCCCAATCTCATACGAAGCAAGGCCTTACGATGAAGGAAAGAAAATCGGCTGGAAAGACGGAGTCGCGGCATTGTGGTACATCTTCAAGTACAATGTGCTTAAGAGATCATAATGGAAATCTAGTCCCATCGTGATTATATTATTGGTTTAGTTTTTTAGGCAAAATCCGACAGGTATCGTCGGAAATGGCAACAAGTTAGGAATTCAAGGAGAAAACGATGTTTAAGCGGAAATTGGCAGTGCAGATGTATTCTTTGCGGAACGAAATCGAAAAGCTGGGCATGCTCAGTGTCCTGAAGACGGTTTCCGACATCGGATTCATCGGCATCGAACCATGCGGCTTCGGCGACCTCTCGATCAAGGACTTCAAAAAGGCGGCGTCTGACCTGGGACTCGAAATCACCTCGTCACACAGACCATGGTGCAATGTCAACAATATCAACGAATCGATCGACCAGGCCGGCGAACTCGGACTCACAAGAGTCGTTTGCGGCTACGGACCAAAAGACTTCGAAAACCTCGACGCAATCAAGAAAACCGCCGAAGATACAAACATCATGATCGAAAAACTCGGCGCGGCAGGACTCGAACTCTTCCAACATAACCACTACTGGGAATTCGAAAAGATCGACGGAAAACTCAAGTACGACTACTTCGTCGAACTCTGCCCAAATATCAAATTCCAGCTCGATGCATACTGGTCCTCGAACTTCGGGGCAAACAACGCGGCCGACATGGTCAAGAAGTACTACGACCGAATCATCCTCCTCCACATGAAGGACGGCACGACCGAAAAGCCCGAACTCAACCCGAAAATCGTCAAGGGAACCTACGAGCAGAAAGTCCCGCTCCGCCCGCTCGGCGAAGGAAGACTCAATATCAAGGAAATCCTCGAGGCAGCGCCGGAATCCATCGACAATGTGATCGTCGAACTCGACAACTCGCCCTATGACATGATCGTCTCCCTGACACGCTCATACATCTACATGAACCAGATGGGATTCGCTTACGGCAGACGATAAAAGTCCCGCTAGCTTAAATTAGTTCTTAACCCAAAAAGCAGTTGACGCCATGCCACCAATGATTGCCATGGCGTTTTTTTTATTGGTGAAATGCATTGAAAAAGGGTTTTCATGTCAAGACAAGCAACTTCATTTTGGGGTGCGAACATTAGCCCCAACGGGGCGTGACATACTTAGCCCAGGGCAAGCGATCCGCAGGATCGCGCCGCCCTGGGTGGGCATGAAAAAGAATTGTGAGCCCTGACAGGGCGAGACATAAGCCAGAACGAAGCAGCCTATGCTTCTGTTTTCTCGGACAAATTTCCATCCCATTTTTTCACACTTCCGTACTCAAATGCCAT
>JAGVUR010000176.1 GCA_019136135.1 Verrucomicrobiota bacterium | reverse complement strand
GGCATCGAGCTTCTTGTTATTTTTTCCGCCCCAGGTAAGATACTTTTCATAGGCTGTGTCAACGTGGAAATCCAAGGTCTGCCACCCAGCCTTGAGCCCTTGCTTTTCAACCCTAAACTGGAAAATCTCATTTTCACGGTCGATCAACCTTAGATTGAATGTGAGCAAGGACGAATTTTCGGGGATGAAGACATCGACCTTGAATGTCGCCTTTGAAAAAAACGGCATTCTGACCTGGCGGCTAAAGAAAACCTCGAATCGGCCAAACCGGGTCTGAGTCCAATTGATCTTCAAGGCCTGGTCAACGCCCTCCACGGGACCATACGAATAAGACTGGTTCTCGACCTCCATCCGATGCATCGTTACAGAAGCTCGATCGCGTGTCAAATCCAAAAAACTTATCTGCTGCCCGATTTGACCAAACATCGAAACGCATAGCAGCAAACCTATTGCAAACAGCGACTTTTTCATCGTTGACTTACCTCGCATTACCATTTAAGCTGTCCCTTGCCTTGAAGAGTGGCGATCATCGCCTTGTGTTCCTCGTTCCAAACGACGGGGATCTCTTTGCCCTGCCACGTCACCGTCACAGGCTCATCCTGGATGCCGGACACCAGTACTTCAGTCGGCTTAGCCGGCCACAGATTCAGGCTTATGGATTTTGCTCCATTGGGCTTGATTTCACCCAAGGCATGGACGAAGACCCCATTTCCTACAGCACGGACATATCCGATCGGCGTCTCGCCATAGGCCTCTGGCATCGTGTTCATAATGGTGCCCGGATTGATTGATGGCGCACCCTTTCCCCTGGACTTGAGGAAGTACGCATCAGGCAACAAGCCAAACATATCAGGGCTGTCGTTGTCCCGCTCCTGGTAGGAAAATTGGAGTCCAGCGAGCGTAATGCCATCCGCGATCCGCTTCCAAAACGCCTTGCGTTCCGCATTGTCCAAGTCGTCGATGTACTCGTACAAGGCATTTCGGTAAACAGCACCGCACCACTGTACCGGCAAGCCGACCCACATCGGCGAGGTCCACCCCGTGGCGCCAAACACCGCGATGGTCGCATAAACGCCATCAGGATTCAAATGCGAAACAGGATGGACCAAATACACGAAGGGAATGCCTGTCAAAGCCCAGTACTCTGCCTCGTCCAAGTACGACTTCTTGCCTGTAATCCGATAGGCGTACGTACAATGCGTTACGAAGTAAGCCGATGCCAAAATATCCGGTGTATGCAATGGGATTTCCCATGTCTGCGCACCGCGCGGGACATCGCCACGATACAGCTCAAGCATCTTGTCAACCAACTTGACGTACTCGTCTCGATACTGCTTGTTACCAGTCGCCATAGCCATGCGCGACGCATGTTTCAGCCTTGTCGCCGTCAATCCGTTGGCATGGTCAGCCCAATGGGTAATCCCATAATCCTTCTGCGGAGGCGGCGAGGCGACATACTTGTAGGAACCATCCTCGCGGAAGTTCTTGGCCATCGACTCACGTGCACCTGGTATGACTTCATTCAGCCAGCGCGACGTCTGGCAACCATACAGGAAGCTGAACAAGTTGTTGAAGTCGTGGGTAACAACACCTCCCCAGACACTCCCGCCAAACTGGGGCAAAAACTCCTCCACCGCCTTTTTGGCTCGTGTTGCCAGCGCCTTGTCCTTGGTTTTTGTGGCGATGTAATCCAGCATCACAATGGCATCGTATGCCTTCACCGCCCCGAATCCTGTTCCCGGCACCCAGGCGTGCCGCCACTTGCCATCCTCGAGAATTGCGGAATCCAACCACCCTTGGGCCGCCAATTCCAGGGCACCTTGGAAGCCATTCTCGAACTCAGGGACAGGCGGCAACGGATTGCGCTTGGTATATTGGTCGATCGCTGATGCCATCGTGCCGTCGTCGCTGCCACAAGTCAATGTGGCAGTCAAGGATTTGCGTTCGCCAGCCTTCCACGTAATTGGATCATAGACATTGAAGTCGTTTTCCAGACGTTCTTCGCGAGTTCCCGGCGACCACAAGGCAAACAGGTGGCTTCCCGTCTTGAAGAGACGATCCGGAGTATCGAAAACCGTAGCGGGGAACTTGTCGTATTCCCAATCCAGCGACAGCCAGCGCCTGCCATGGGAAATGGCCATCAGCGGAAAGCACAGCTTGTAGTCGTCAACCATGATGCGATTCGCCTTGGAGGGAACAATCACGTCTTTCGTGTCCGACGACGGCTCGTCAACCAGGTATTCGACGCCGGCCAGCATCGCCTGGGTCTTGCTACCGCCGAATGCTCCATATCCGGGGAACAGGGTCAACCATGGCACGTGAAGCACCTGCCTGTCACGATCGCAGACAAAGGACGTCGTCACCGTCATGCAGTCGCCTTTCGCCGCCTTGAACTGCCGGGTTGCGATCCACGTTGCGCCGTCGGCATCAACAAAAGTCGAAGTGACGTCAAGCTGTCCTGCCGACGTTTCGACCGTCGTCTTGGCATCCTTCAGCTCCATCACATTGGCCTTGCCATCAACCAGGGTCACCAACTGGGGACGCGAATGGGAACTGCCGAAAGGCTTGCCGTCAACCTCGAACACAAACCCATCCCACTGCCCGGGATTGTGGCGAATCATCAACTTGCCAGACGACAATGCCTTCGCCCCAGCGACAAGTTCCACTGCCTCGGGACGAGGAAACTCAGGCAAATATTTCGAACTCCAGGGACGAACACGAATGAAGCCCACTGTCGTCTCCCCAGGGCCTCCAGGAGGATCGAGGCGCAAGCGATATCCCTCCTTCAACGGCTTCATTATCACTGATGCCAGACACCATTCCCGACGTTTCGGTATCATGATGTTCACTGCATTGGGGGCGGTAAACGTCGGCCCGAAGAAACACTCCAGGCTGCCTCCCGTAGCCTTCACATATACTTCCAGCACGATCTTGTCATAGTTCCCCGGCGCCGGCAACTTGGGAATCACTGGTCCTTCGATCCATGGGTCAATGCCGCCGCTACTGACCGCATGCAGCCCTTCCGCCGTCGCTGTCAGGGACTTAACATCGAAGTTCCCCTTCCAGCCATTGAGCTGCCCTCCCCTAAAGTCGAACAACATCGTCCATTCCTGTGCAAACGCTACACAACACAACATCAAAAAACACAAACTGAATCTCTTCATATGAAGCCTCCTGATAAACCAAAGATGTTCTGCACATTTCAATTCCTGCAATGCATTCTGGCAATTCAGAAATCTAATATACGCAGGCGTTAAGAATCAGTCAAGCGATTCGACATTGTGGCAATAGCGAAGCTTCAAAGTAAATTCGCCTTTGATCCAGGCATAAAAAAGCCCTGGCAACGGTTAGGATTGCCAAGGCTTTAGTTGTAAGGATCAACCCAGTTATGGTTTTATTTCGAGGAAGCTTCCTGATGGACTTCGAAGGACTTGGTCAGTGAGCCGTCTGCCTTCATTTCCTTGATGACTTCATTGATGATGTCGATGATGTCCTGGTTTCCCTTTGCGACGATCATGCCGAATTCTTCGGGGGCATCGAGTCCCTGGCCGTCAGCCTTGACCATTGGGATTGCCTTCATGCCCGGGTTCTTCTTGGCAAGCATTTGGGCGACCAACTCGTCGATGACGACTGCGTCAGCCTGTCCGTTCTTCATGGCGACGACCGCGTCAGGCGCATTGTTGTAGGACTTGAGTTCGGTTCCCTTTCCCTTGAGGATGCCCTTGTTGATCGCGTCTTCGACCATCATGAATCCCGTGGTTCCGTTCTGGCCGGCGATCTTCTTTCCAGCAAAGTCCTCGACCTTGGCGATCGGGCTGTTTTCGGGAATGACCAGGTACTGGACCGACACGATGAAGGGGTCGCTGAAATCGACTTTTTCCTTCCGTTCGTCATTGATCGTGAAGCCACTGGCGCCCAAATCCGCCTTGCCAGCCTGGACAGCGCCGATAATGCTGTCGAATTCCGCCGAAACCAACTCGGCCTCCACGCCAATGCGATCGGCAATCTTGTGCACAATGTCAATCTCGCAACCGACAATCTTGCCGCCTTCGCCAACATACTCGTATGGAGGAAACTCGGGATTCGTGTAAACCACAATCTTGCCGGCTGACTTGAGTTGCTCCAAACGACCACCAGGAGCCTGTTCGGCTTTCTTGCAGCCAACCAAGGAAACCAACACCAATGCACAAACGATTGCTGAGAATACCTTCTTCATCCTAAACCTCTTTATTTTGAACTTACTACACAATCCAGCCAACCCAAACAGCCGGATTACCTCACTGCCTGAACCAGACAGAAAACATAACTATATTCCATTTTTCAGCCAATTCTATTTTTCACCCAACTTTTCCTTGATTTTTCCCGAAATCAGTACATTGTAGTCACTGGATTTCAACCTGTTTCATTCAACTTGAAAAACACTTCGCGGAGACACCAAAAATGCAGACAAAACACGACACAGTACGCCTGCCCAATGGCGTCCAAATGCCAAAGATCGGATTCGGCACATGGCAGTCTAAAGAGGGAGACCAGGCAATCACGGCAGTCTCAACGGCACTGGAACTCGGATATCGGCACATCGACACGGCAGCCGGTTACGGGAACGAGAAAAGCGTCGGGATCGCCGTCCGAAATTCCGGCATCCCCCGGGAGGAAATCTTCGTCACCTCCAAGCTCCCCAACTCGAAGCGCGGATACTACAGCGCCTTCGAGACGTTCAAGCAGACCATGGACAACCTGGAACTCGAGTACCTCGACCTCTACCTGATCCATTGGCCCGCCTCATTCCATAGATTCCAGGATTGGGAACAGATCAACCTCGATACCTGGAGAGCGATGACCGAACTCTACAAACAAGGCAAAATCAAGGCGATCGGAGTCTCCAACTTCCTGCCGCACCACCTGAAGGCATTGATGGAAACAGAAGTCACCCCAATGGTCAACCAAATCGAACTCAATCCAGGTTGCAGGCAACTGGAAACCAGGGCGTACTGCCAACAACACGGCATCGTCGTCGAAGCCTGGAGCCCACTGGGATCAGGACGCATCCTCAATGACGAAAACCTCGCCAAGATCGCGAAAAAGCACAACAAGTCAGTCGCGCAAGTCTGCCTCAGGTGGGCACTCCAGATCAACACATGCCCGCTCCCAAAATCCGTTACCCCGGAACGGATCAAGCAAAACCTGGAACTCTTCGACTTCAGCCTCGATCAAGAAGACCTTGAACTTATTGACAAGCTTCCGGATTTCGGACAATCAGGCAACCATCCAGACAAGGTAAACTGGTAAAGGAGCAACATGAAATCTATCTACGACATCAGAGATTACGGCGCGTCCCCAGATCCTCAATTCGATTCCACAAAGGCAATCCAAGAAGCGATTGACCAATGCAATAAAAACGGCGGAGGCACAGTGCTGGTCGCCGACGGAACGTACCTCTTCTACCCGCTGAGGCTCAAATCAAACGTCAGGCTGGAAATCGCATGGAACGCAACGCTCCTCGCAGGCTCGGATCCCGAAAAATACCCGCTTATCGAACCCAATGATGTCTGGGACGTCGATTACGCGCTCCGCGGCAACAGGCGTTGCGTCATCTACGCCGAAGGACAAGAACACATCGCTATCGTTGGACAAGGCAAAATCGACTTTCAGGGCACGACATTTGTCAACGTCGATGAAGAACTCAAGCCCTTCGCAGGACATTGGAAGCGCAAGTCAGACACGATGATCCCCGGGCGAGGCCTTTTCTTCGTCGGCTGCACCGATGTCAGGTTGGAGGATCTCTTCCTGACCAATCCCGCCGGTTGGTTCACCTGGTTCCTGAATTGCCAGCGGGTCCTGGTCAGGGGCGTCACCATGCGGGCCGACCTCAGGATGCCGAACTCCGACGGCATTCACTTCGGTTCATGTGACAATTGCAGGGTCTCGGATTGCGACATCTCAACCGGGGACGACTGCATCATCGTCAGGGGCATGCAAGAGCAGTTTGACAAATCGATTCCTTGCCAGAACGTCACCGTCACCAATTGCATCCTCCAAAGCTCAACCTCCGCAGTACGAATCGGCTGGACCCATGACGGCATCCAAAGAAACTGCACCTTCTCCAATCTCGTCATCAAGGAAAGCAGGGACGGATTCTCCATCATCGTCCCGCCGATGCGCAACCCACAGCCCGATCCGCCAAGATACGGGGATTTCCCGCCACCGAAGGAAGTCGAACCCTTCGCGGTCGAAAACATATCGATCTCCAATATCGTCGCAGACACGCATGGTCCGCTTCTCAACATCCGCCTCGCACCGGACGCCAAGGTGGACTACGTCAGGCGAATCGCTTTCAGGGGCGTCCAGGCCGTTTCGGACCGTCCGCCGTCAGTCGTCGCCTTGCCGGAGCAAAATGTTTCGGACCTGGAATTCACGGACGTTGACATCGAACTGAGGGCAATACCCGGAAAGGACGACGGCTCCAACGCCAACATCCGCTTCCAAAACGCGCAAAACATTCTCCTGAACAACTTCAGGATCCGGAAATCCTGCTGAACATCTCAGGGATTGTAGTAGTCTTCGCGCTTCGGAACAACGCTGGGAAGCAGGAAGACCAGGCACAGGCTTACCATGGCGCCAAGGCCACAAAGCAAGAACAGCGTCTGGTAATGGTTGAACTCAAGCCCAAAAAACGTCCAGCGCGATGACAAAATCCCATTGTCAAGCATCATCGAGGCAAACAACCGCCCTATTCCAATCCCAATCATCTGGTAAGTCTGGCTGAACGCCGTCGCCATCGTCGAATTCCCAGGACGCGCCAACGCAAGCGTCTCCTGGGAAAAGACGCAACAAAAACAGGCGTAGGCGAAATTGCCTATGAACAGGATCAGCGTCATCCAAATCGCCATGCCGGTCTTGACGCCGCCAAGAAAGAACAGCGCCAACGGCAATACGATAAACAAAACATGAACGCACAACTGAATGTTCCTAACACCCGCCTTGCGGCATAACCAACCATAGAGCAAGTACGCAATGACGCTCCCGCCTATCCCGCTCGTCGATATCAACTGAACCATGTTGTCATCAAAAGCCAATCCCTTCTTCAAGTAGAGCAGCGACAGCGGCAACACGGAGGAAAACGCCATCAGCACAAAGCAAATGTAGTTGGAAAAGCCGACCAGGGGTCCATTCTGAACCGATATCCTAAACGCACGACGGATATCGGTGCGAGCTGGAGCATGAGGAGAAATCCGTATCCGGGACACAAACACGTAACGCCCCATCAACAAAATACCCGTCACAAAAAAACACGTTTGCATCAACCAAAAAGGCGGGTTCTTGCCCATCACCAAGCCCAACAGGAAAAACACAACCAATGCCAAAATGTGGTAGCTGAAACGCATCAAGCCGAAAAAGTCGCCGCGCTCCTCAGGCAACAACACATCCGTCAAAATCGGATACCAGCTCCCAATCCACAATGTCTTGGATACAAAAAAGACAAAGCAACTGAACAACACGACCCAAGGCCCAAATCCATACGAGAAAAAAGGCGCCAAACCCATCACGAAAAATGACAGGCAACCCAGCAAGCAGGACCATAGGACAATACGTTTGACCCCAAAACGATCGATGATCGATGACATCGGTATCAATAAAAACACGGAAACTATGCCGGACAAGCTGGTGCAAAGCATCGTCAAGGTCCC
>JAGVUR010000015.1 GCA_019136135.1 Verrucomicrobiota bacterium | reverse complement strand
ATCCTTACCCAACATGGATTTGCCGGAGAACATCTGATGGTCATGCATGGCGGCCTGATTCCCGAGGAGCGCGAGGCAGTCAAGGCGGCATTCCAGACCTCCACCAAGGACTCCTCCGTCCGCATCCTGCTGGCAACCGATGCCGCATCGGAAGGCATTGACCTCCAGAATCACTGCAATTACATGATACATGTGGAAATCCCCTGGAATCCCACCGTGCTGGAACAACGCAATGGCCGCATTGACCGGCATGGGCAGAAGGAGAAGGAAGTCTTTATCTGGCATCCGGTCAGCTCCAGCTACCAGGATGACATCAATAGCGCCACACGTCCAGGCGACATTGTCGGGGACAGCGACTATCTGATGCGCACAGCCATAAAGCTGAACAGCATCCGTGAAGACCTAGGCAGCGCGGGAACGCTTCTTGCCAAGCAAATCGAGGATGCCATGCTCGGAAAGCGCTTTGGCCTTGACACCAGTGTCGTTGACGAACGCAGAAAGCGTGCGGCGCGTATCATGGGAGTTGACAAGGAACAAGGCAACCGCATTGCCCGTCTTCACGAAACCCTGCTCAATTCGCGCCATTCCTTCAATCTTGAACCTGAAAACATTGAAAATGCGGTGAAGGTCGCCCTTGAACTTGCGGAGAAGCCCCCATTGCAGGCGAAGGAACTGCCAGGCTTGCCTTCCGGAACGGCATTTGTTGTCCCGCCATTATCAGGGGCCTGGTCACAGGCTTTGGCGGGACTTGCCCATCCCCATACCCAACGCATCCGCCCCATCACCTTCAACCATGAGGCTGTAAAAGGAAGGGACGACGTGGTGCTTGCACACATGAACCATAAGCTGGTGCAGATGTCCCTCCGTCTGCTACGCGAAGAAATTTGGTCTTTGGACGATGTGAAAAAACTAAACCGCATCGCCATACGCAGTGTCCCGGATTTGCGGATCCCAGCGGTCCTGGTATGGCAGCGCATTGTCATCACGGGCGGAGACCATCGCCGACTTCACGAGGAACTGACTAATGCAGGCGGAGAACTTCGCCCCGATAGTTTCCGGCGATTCAGGACACGCTCGGAAATCGAGAAGCTGCTTGAGTCGTCCGCTCCACAGGATCATATCTCAGACGCAAAATTCGGCATTCTGAAGCAGTGCTTCGAAGCCAACGAGGCAAACATCCTCTCCGCCATTGACAGCCGTTCGAAAGAGCGCCAGGAGGCACTGAAGAACACCCTGAACAATCGCAAGCAAAGCGAGCTGCGCAACATTGAGACGATATTGGACGACTTGGCAAGGAACATAGAGGCGGAATTGCACATCCCTCCACCTGATCGACAGCTGGTATTCGAGTTTGAGAAAACGTACCAAGACGAACTGCAACAATACCAGAAGGACATCAATGCCCTCAAAGTGCGCCTGGAGCGCATCCCAGAGGAAAAAATCCAGGAAAAGGCAATTATTGAAAGGCATTATGCCGATGCCGTGCCTCGGACCTTCCCCGTGGCTGTCGTGTTCTTTGTGCCGCAAACCGCAGAATGGAGGGACTGAAGCATGGCAAAACTTTCTTCCAGGCATACTAACTGGTTGCCGTTGATTGAGGTCTCAGGACCGTTTCTTACGCCAGGTGTCTTGGATACTGTCTTCCCCCAGGGGCTGGATGCCGTCTATCCTGAAGACAAGAGGCGCCTGCGCTCATTGTGGGAGGAATGGGATACTGCGGTGGACGAGCAGGATCGCGACCTTCCGGCACTGCATCAGGAATGGTGCAAGCGCGTCCTGACGGAATTCCTGGAGATACCGCCAAAGGTACTCGTCGCAGGCGAAAAGTGGTCGGTCACCAATGATGCGGAAACATCCGGCTATGCCCCACAATATTGCCTTGTCGATACGGAGGGCAAGCCGTTGCTTTTCATTGGCATTTACCCTCCAGAGACCAAGTTGAACGAAACCAAACTCCAGGAGGATTGGCCCGCATCGCCAGTAGAGAAGATGACACGGCTTTGCCGTCGCCACCATGTCCGCCTGGGACTGCTGACCAATGGCGAAGCCTGGTCACTTGTCAACGCGCCGCTCAAATCCCTTTCGGGAACGGCCACCTGGTACGCAAGGCTTTGGTTCCTGGAGCCGAAGACACTGCGAGCCTTCAGTTCCCTTCTGAATGTCTCGCGCTTCTTCGGACCGAAGAATGAAACCCTGCCTGCCTTGCTGGACGAGTCGTTGGAACATCAGGAAGAGGTCACGGACACCCTTGGCAATCAGGTGCGCAGCGCGGTCGAGGTGCTGATCCAAGGGCTGGACAAGGCGGATGAAAAGCATAACCGCGAACTGCTGAAGGATGTCTCCTCCACCGAATTGTACGAGGCAGGACTGACAGTCATGATGCGCCTTGTCTTTCTGCTTTGTGCCGAGGAGCGCGGACTCCTGCTGGATGACGACAGATATGCAAGCTACTACTCCATCTGCACCCTGGGCGGACAATTGTCGGAAGAAGCTGACCGTCACGGCGTGGAAGTTCTGGAGCGGCGCTACGACGCCTGGGCAAGGTTGCTGGCGCTCTTCCGCGCAGTCTATGCAGGCATCGAGCATCCCGCTTTGCGCCTGCCCGCCTTGGGCGGCTCCATCTTCAATCCTGACAAGTATCCCTTCCTGGAAGGACGCCCGAAAGGAACGACCTGGCAGAGCGCCAATCCTCCAGCATTGCCCATTGACAACCGAACAGTTCTTCTGCTTCTTGACTCCTTGCAGATCCTGGAACAGGCAGGTGGTGCGCTTCGCCTGTCCTACCGTTCCCTGGATGTGGAATCCATCGGGCATATCTACGAAGGACTTTTGGAATATACAGCACGCAAAACACCCGCGATTACTCTTGGGCTTGTGGGGACAAAAGACTTCCCGCTTCCCAACATCACGCTCTCCGAACTCGAAACGCTTGCTCAATTCGATAAAAGGAAGCTCTTCGACCGCTTAAAGGAACTAACCAAGCGAACCGACACCGCCTATTTCAAGAACCGCTACGACAAGCCAATCGCCCCTGAGGCATTGCAAAAATTGAATACGGCATGTGGCGGGGATTCGTCCTTGTTGGAGCGAATCAAACCCTTTGCCAACTGGCTGCGCCTTGATGCCTGGGAAATGCCGCTGATCTATCCCAAGGACTCCTTCATGGTCACCTCGGGGCAAGACCGCCGCGAGACGGGAACGCACTACACCCCCAAGGCTTTGACCGTAAAGATTGTGGAGCGCACACTGGAGCCGCTTGTCCATGTCGGTCCATCGGAAGGTCTTCCACGCAAAAGCTGGACGCTGAAATCCCCCGAGGAACTGCTGGCATTGAAGGTCTGCGATCCTGCCATGGGGTCAGGTGCATTTCTGGTGCAAAGTTGCCGTTATTTGTCTGAGCGTCTCTGCGAATCCTGGGGACTGGCGGAAACCCAAGGGAAATTCATCACTTCAACGGGCGAGGTGCATGATACGGCCGATGCCGAGCCGATGACCTCGATTGCCGAGGAACGCCTCAATGAGGCGCGTCAGTTGGTTGCGGAGAAATGCCTCTACGGCGTGGATATCAACCCGATGGCGGTGGAACTGGCAAAGCTTTCCCTCTGGCTGCTCACCATCTCCAAGGGACGGCCATTTGCCTTCCTCGACCACAACTACAAAAGCGGCGACAGCCTGCTGGGCGTCGCTGACATCCGGCAACTGCAAAAGTTTTCTCTGGAACCAAAAAACGTTGGATTCTTCTTCTTCCATGGCAAGCAATTTTCCGAGGCCATCAGCGACATCGTCAGCAAACGGAAAGAAATCGCCGCCACGGTCATTCGCGATATCACAGATGTCCGCGACATGGAGGCAAAGAACGAAGAGGTCAGGCGAAAGCTAAATCGGCTGAAGCTCCTGGCGGATTTGTTCACAGGTGAACTCTTCACCTTCACAGGAGACATAAGCAAGCCAAAAGACAGGCAAAAGATTGCCAACAAGCTGGAAGGTCTGTCAACCCACGCCAATGACATCCTGAATGACCAAGAAGAGAAAATTTTCCGTTGGCGCAACGAGGCCGCCACCAAATTGAATCTTGATTTGCCGGAAGGCAAACCGCCACGCCAGCCTTTCCATTGGGCGCTAGAGTTCCCCGAAGTCTTTGAGCAAGGTGGCTTCGATGCCATCGTGGGCAATCCCCCCTTCAGCGGAGGACAGCACCTGACAGGAACATTTGGGACAGCCTACCGAAACTATCTGGTCAATTTCATCGCGGATGGCACAAGAGGTTCGGCCGACCTTTGCGCCTATTTCTATTTGCGCGCCTTCTCACTGCTGAGAGGCGGCGGCTTGTTTGGCCTGATCGCATGCAACACCATCGCCGAGGGCGATACGCGCCAGGTCGGCTTGGAGCGAATGGTCAAACAGGGTGGCTGCATCGTTGCCGCAAATCCCAATATGCCCTGGCCGGGCAGCGCCGCCGTAGTCATTTCGCTTGTTTTCTTCTACAAAGATAAAATCATCGGCCATGTACATGCAAAATCATCCATGCACGATGGACATTGGCACGGATTGTTCTTCATCAATGACCAGCCAGTCGATGTCATTTCACCATTCCTCTCTCAACGTGAGGAATGGTCGCCAAAAGTCCTTAAGGCAAACGCCAATCAATCATTCCAAGGTTCTATTGTTTTGGGACTTGGCTTCACGATGTCCGAAGAGGAAGCACAGGCATACATTGCCAAAGACGAGAAGAACGCCGAGGTATTGTTCCCCTATCTCAATGGCGAGGACCTGAATTCATCTCCCGAACAGAAAGCCTCACGCTGGGTCATAAACTTTTTCGACTGGCCACTCGACCGCGATGCCGAAGGCTCATGGGAACAAGCCAATGACAAGCGGAAAAAGGCATATTTGAGTTCAGGGCATGTCCCTGCTGATTACCCTAACCGCGTTGCGGCAGACTTTCCAGAACTCCTCGACATCGTCGAGGAAAAGGTCAAGCCGGAAAGGGAAGGCAAGAATGATGCCCTTGCTGCTAAAAAATGGTGGCTTTTCTTGCGCCCACGCCCCGAACTCTATCACGCCATTGGTCGAGGCGCCGCCTTTGCACAACATCCAAAGGGATGGGAGGGAGATGCCTTTGACGGCAATGAGGTTATTGTAGTAACTCGCGTCAGTAAAACTCTTGCCTTTGCCCGCTGTAAACGTGATATAGTCTTTGCAGATGCAACGGTAATTATCGCCACTTCTGATATAGGCAAGTGGGCAATTCTTCAATCTGCTTTCCACACTGTTTATGCATGGCAGCAGGCTTCAAAGATGAAAAGTGATTTGAGATATAGTCCTACTGATGCCTACGAAACCTTCCCGTTTCCGCATTTTGAAAATGGTAGAAGACAAGCTTTTATTGCAATGTCAGAACGATTCCATTCATTGCGAAGTTGCATGCAGAAAACTGAACAAATTGGCTTGACAGGTTTCTATAACGCCTTTCACAATCAGGGCAACGACGACGAGCGCCTGGAAGAGCTGCGTCAACTACAGCGGGAAATCGACCTTGCTGTCCGCGTCGCCTATGGCTGGCAGGACATTGACCTGAACCATGGCTTCCATGCGGTTGGCTACCTTCCAGCCAATGACAATATCCGCTTTACCATCAGCGAAGAGGCACGCATTGAAGTTCTAAAACGCCTGTCGGCCCTGAACAAGCAACGCTGGGAGGAAGAAAAAATATTATAGTTTTGGCTTTGACTTAGTCAAAGTCGAAACTATCTTATATGATAATGCCATGGATGTAGAGTACAAGAACAAGGAATTGCGCAAATGTGCAGAAAAACCTGGCTATGCTCAACGCAAGCTGGGGGCGGAACAGGCAAAGGCGTTTCTGCGCCGCATCAATGTCTTGCTTGATGCGGAATCCTTTGAGGATTTACGTCATGTGCCTGGCCATTTCCATGAACTGCACCATGACCGCAAAGCCCAGTGGGCCTTTGACCTGAACGGACCGTACCGTCTGATTATCACGCCGAAGACAAAGCCAATCCCTGTGGATAAAACCGGCGGCTTTATTTGGGCTGGCATTAAGGACGCGGTTGTCGTTGAAATAGTAAATTACCATAAAGAAGGGGAAAACTGAGATGATGCCTACAAAAAAGCCAATTGCAGAGGTATTTCCCCCCGGGGACATGCTTCAGGAGAAACTTGAGGAACTGGGTATGCCCGTCAAGGAATTTGCCTTGCGCTGCGGCAAGCCGGAACCAACCATTCACGATGTCCTGAAAGGACGTTGCTCAGTCACGCCAGACATGGCCATCCTCTTCGAGAAGGTACTGAAGATTCCAGCGCGGCTCTGGTTGAACATGCAGTGCCGGCATGACGAATACAAGGCTCGGCTCCAGCATGACGAGGAGCTTCGGGAAAGCATTCAATGGGCAAGGCAGTTCCCCTTTGCCGAAATGGTTGAAAAGGGATATGTCAAGGCAGAAAAAAAGAGCAGTCCTTTGGACAAGCTCAAATGCATCTTGCGTTTCTTTGGTTTTGCCAAGCCCTCTGCATGGGCCAAATACTACCAGGACCAGGCACTGAAAGCGGAGTTCCGCCTCTCATTGGCCGGCATCCAGGATGCGCACGCGCTTTCCGCCTGGCTCCGCTATGGGGATAATAAAGCGTCGGAGCAAAAAGAACTGCCAATTTATACAGCAGAGCAATTGAAGAATACTTTGCCGAAGATGATTGACTTGGCCAATCGAGGCGATGCTGATTTCCTGCCCAAGCTAATTGAAATATGCGGACAGGCCGGTGTCGTTCTTGCCTGCACTCCACATTTGCGCAATTCCAAGGTCAGGGGCGCAACCCGATGGCTGAAGAGCACCCCGCTGGTGCAGGTGTCCGATTCATTTAAGCGATATGATATTTTCTGGTTCTCATTCTTCCACGAAATCGGACACATCCTCCTGCACGGAAAAAGAGAGGTGTTCCTGGAAGGAATCGACTACGGACAAAAACAGCAGCGAAAAGAAGAAGAAGCCGACGAATTTGCCTCCGAATGCCTGATTCCTCGGAGCGCAGCGAGAAAACTACCACATTTCCAATACACTGACAGGGCGCTGGCTGTATTCTGCCGGCAGGAAAAGCTTCATCCTGCCTTTGTCGTCGGTCGCCTTCGCCATTTGAATCAGATCAGCCAGGCGATAGGGAACAAGCATATTCCCGCAGTGGATTTCTCAAAAGGCCTCGTAGCAGATAGAGTTTCAATGGATTCCATTCGTTAGAAGAAACAACAGGGAAAGATAAAGCAAATTAAAGCCAAGGAAGTGAAAACCACAGGTCATTGGTTGACTTTAAGCTCAATCTTTCGAATGTGATACCCAGGATGAATGTCTCTGGAAAGAGCAATGCTATGCACCTTATAATGTTTCCTACAATCCAAATAGCCATCTATCCCACTACATGGAGAAACACAGGAGCCAGGATGCAGATGACCGGATGATCCCTGACCTAGGGTTGGCAAGACATCGACCTAAACTATGGCAGCCATGCGATTGGCTACCTGCCAGCAAATGATAACAACTGCTATGCCGTCTGAAAAGAGAGGTGTACATTGAAGTTCTAAAACTCATGTCGCGCTGAACAAACAACGCTGGGAAGAAGAGCAGAAATACTAAAGGTAGTGTCAAAATTCCATGAAAAAATGAAAGCCTGAGGCGACTCAGTGCATTGCTCTTTGAAAAACTGAAAAATATCACTCATTGTGATGCGCCCGGTTCTGCCCTGGCCG
>JAGVUR010000124.1 GCA_019136135.1 Verrucomicrobiota bacterium | reverse complement strand
AAGGCGCTCTTCATCGACGTATTCACGGCAATCACGCCCCGCGACTACTACGACAGGGACGGGAACCTCCATACCAGCAAGAGAATGGCGCGCGAATGGGCCGATGCATTCGATACTTGCCGCGATATCCTATGGAAAGGGAAGGCGGTGATGACGAGCGAATGCGGACACGACGGCCTGATCGGTTCCGTTGACGGAGGGCAGTCAGACCACCACAGCGCGAAAGTCTGGAATGTGCAAACCCCATCGGAACGCGTCCCTTGGCACGATATCGTCACACACGGCAAGATGATCCTCTTCGCAGGTGGATTGGGAGCCAGATATGCCTCAGGAGACGATCTCAAGAATGCCTACTACAACACCTTCAACTACCTCTCCAATACGGTCATCGGAGGACGAAACCCGATGAGCGACGGACCGTTCTCAAGAAACGCAGTCGAAACGTACTGGCTGCTCCATGATACCTGCGATTGGCTCTCGCGCAATGAATTCGACAGCCACCAATTCGGCGAAAACATCCACCAGCAACATACCGTATTCGGTAACGGAAAAGGCAAAGTCTGGACAAACAGAACTGACAAGCCATGGACACTCCCCAATGGATTCGTACTGCCGAAATACGGCTTGCTCGCCATAACACCCGAGGCAACGGCGGCAATCGTCACAAAAGACAACAAGACGCTCATATACTCAGCCTCGAAAAATATCGACTATTTCGATACAAAACCGCCGGTAACATTCTTCAGACGCCATGCCTACCTCAAGGCGAAACCCGGAATGCTCAGGAAAATCAACGAGTTCAAGTACGAACTTGATGTCGCCTGGGACTTTGAGAAGCCCGCTGCCCTGGCCAAGGCGCATTGCTTTGTGCATGCCTGCCATCCATCGGCACGCGCACAAGGAGAAGACATTTTGTTCCATGGCTCGACGCTTAAATCCGACTTGGATTGCACAAAGGCAGGAAAATATACTTCGACGATTGTCGTTGATATCCCGACTTCCGTGCCGGAAGGTGAAATCCAGATCCTCTTCGGCATCTACACGCCAAACGACGGGACGAGACTCCCAATCTACGCAACAAAAAACGTTGGATCAAGACTTTACGGAGGCACGATCGTCGTAACCAAGGACGCCGACGGCAAGGTCGCAACCAACGTCAAAATCGAAAATGAAACCAGCACGGACGATAATCCGGACAAGCGGCTGCTGACCGACTTTGGCAAGCTCGCAACAAACGGCACATTCAGACTGCTAAAGCTGGGCGCCAAGAAGTGGCAGCTGATACCAGCGCCGGGAAGCGTCCCGTTCAAGGTGACCGCAGACGCAGAAAAGCTCTTCGGAAAGCTCCCCAAGTCCGTCAAGGTCGATGCAATCGAACCCTGGCACGACAAGGCGGAAGCACCGAAATTCTCCTTCAAAGACAACCAATTCACATTCACTTGCGACGGACAATCCTTCGCTTACATGATTACCATCGACTAATACTATGAAACCACAGCTCGACTGCATCCCCTGCCTAGTCAAAAATGCGTACAATGTCGCCAACTTGAGTACCGACGACGAGGACCTGAAGCGGGAAATCCTCAATCGGGTCCTGCAACAAATGGCGTCCTTGGATTGGGACAGGCCACCGACTTTCACAGCTTGGCAAAGTTACCAGATCGCCAGCGACATCTCAGGGAACCCAAACCCATACCAGGCTGAAAAGCAAAACTCGATCAGCCTGGCATGGAAACTCCTCGAGGCACTCAAAAAGGACTATGGCAACAAGCTGGATGACTTCACACAACGCCTCAAGCTCGCAATCGCAGGAAACGTCCTGGATTATAGCATCTACGGAGACCTTAACCTCGATCTCGCAATGGAAGTCATCGTCCAGGCACTTGAAAAGCCTATCGACAACGATGCAATCTTGCGCCTAAAACAGGAGATTGACAATGCCGGCTCAATCCTCTATCTCCTCGACAATGCCGGAGAATCTGTTTACGACAGCTTCTTCATCGAGCCTTTCAAACACAAGGCCACCCTGGGTGTCCGAGGACTCCCAGCCTCAAACGATGTCACCTACGAAGACCTCGAACCCAGCGGACTCAACGGCATCCCAGTCGTCGACAATGCCACAAACCTCCCGGGAGTCATTCCGGAATTCTCCCCACCGGCGATGCTGGATGCCTTGAAGAACGCCGATTTGATTATTGCCAAGGGACAGGGCAACTTCGAATCGCTCAATGAAACCGACTATCCTATCGTCTTCCTTTTCATGGCAAAATGCCCCGCAGTCTGCCGTGTAATCAACGCCGCCCCACAATCCCTCCAAGTCCTCTTCAATCAGCATTGAAGCCTGCACTCCTTGCGACAAAAGTCCCGCTCCCACCGAAGTAATTAATGGATCGGCTTAAGTACGAGCACCCCGGGTGCCCGTACCTAAAGCCGTCTTGTTCCGTGGCAGGGAAGATTTATCTGCCCTGTATGACCCGTCAGACCCGTCAGACCCGTCAGACCCGTCAGACCCCGCCAGACCCCGTCAGACCCCGCCAGACCCCGCCAGACCCCGCCAGACCCCGCCAGACCCCGTCAGACCCCGTCAGACCCCGTCAGACCCCGTCAGACCCCGTCAGACCCCGTCAGACCCCGTCAGACCCCGTCAGACCCCGTCAGACCCCGTCAGGCCTGCTCGCTCCGCCGATCCCCAACTCACTCCACCACCCTGACCTTCTTCCACTTCCTCGTGCGCACTACATTAAGGGGCGGAGGCCCCCTTACGGTTGGGTGGGCTAAAGCCTTATTTGCATCACTAAAATTTCGCGTTTTTTGGAAAAATTTCAAGCAAGAATCATGCACAATCATTGACAAACATTGTCAATCTTCCGGATTCACAACCCTTTGGGTAATCCAGATGATTCTTGATGATTTCAATCGATCTGCAACAGGACAGTTCTGTCCAGCCCGTCAGACCTGTCAGACCCTGCCGCCCAGTCCCAGTCCCATTACTCTTCTCGCCCAAAAGGGGGCATGTCACATGCATTCTGAGTACGAAACCGGTGAATTTAGATCTACTCGAAGACGACGTCCCCGAATATCTCCGGTTCCTGGAACTTCATGGTTTCCATGTTTGGCGACCAGAGCAGCAGCTCCAGCTTCTTTTCCCCATGTCCAACAAAATCCTTGGGCAACGGGGTATAAGCCTCCATTCCGACATTCATCGTCCAATTGGTGCCGCTAGTCGGCTTTTCGCCCAGCGTCTCGAATGGGATCGTCACAAAAGAGCGCCAGGTATCGCCTTCGACGTTTGTTGTAAAGCTCCATTTTCCATCCCAGGCCTTGTCTGATTCCCGATACAGGGGATGCAGTGGATCCGTTATGTAGCCGAATCGGGCGTCGAAGTACGATCCCGCCACCGGATTGATGATTAAATGGTAGAATGTTTGACGATCTCCAGAAGGATCGAGCATGAATTCAAGGCAGTCCTGCCGCCAGCAAGGGCCGTCCTTGCCAAGTTCCAGGTAGTCCTGTCCGGGAATCACCTTTGCCTCGCAGGCAAAGTAGAGCGCCTTGTCATCGTAAACCACCTTGAATCGAGCCTGTGCCTTCGTATCGGCAAGCTGAATGCCGGCAAGCGATTGCCAAGAGGCATCCTTCCAACCTCCAGAAGACGCATCATTGCCGGGATCCCCCTCGACCCGCCGGATCTGCATCGACTTGTAGCTAGTCCCCGGAAGCACGCCGATCTCAAGCAAACGCTCCACGTTCCAGGTCAAGGGAGCACCGACAGGCGCGCCCAAGCGACCGTTGACCATTAACGCCGATTTTCCAATGCTACCCAAGAAGGGAATGCCGCCGAACTCCTTGAACGTTATCATCCTATTCTTGGCGTCATAGTAGGAATCGACCAGCTTGTTACGTTGGAGCACCCGATCCGCCAGAACCTTGAACGACGCCTGGTTGGGGTCGGTTTGGTACATGTTGTAGGCCGCGAGCGTGTTTCCCAAGCTCTTCAGGTATTCGAACTCCTTGCGTACCAACTGCAAGCGGGAAGCGATTTTCCCTTCAGGCGCCATCTTTTCAGCCCGTGCCAGGTTCTTCTCCAAGGAATTGATCAGGTCGGGACTGTAGATTGCGCTAAGGATAACGGTTCGGTTCTTTGGGATGCCTCCCAATCCGTCCGTTCGTCTCGATCCGACATTAGGCAAATACAATTGATTAAGCCTTGTGTACAGAATATCGAAGAAAGCCGCCATTGGCGCATATGCCGATCCATAGGCGCGACGGTAGAACTCATCTGCCAAAACATGGCTTTCGCCGTCTGGATTGTCCAGCATCTTGCCGAAAACATAGTAGGCGGGTCCTTCCGTGCCGAACAATTCGCCGAATCCGCAACGGTAGATACCCTTCACATTGTTGGCTGCAAACAGCTTCACCTGGTTGGCGACGAAGCGAGGCGTCGTCTTCGGAGTAATTCCCACCGACTGATACCAGCCCCAGTTGTAGATGTACGTCGTAAATCCCTGGAGGACCTTGATCGGTTTCCAGGCATCGAAATCCGCCTGGGAGTATCGGCACATCTCGATGATTACATTGTCGGGAAACTCCGAAAACGTCTTTGGAGGATCTTGGTTTGGCGGGTAGCACAGGAGATGGAGCATTTTCCCGGGCCTGTCCTTCAGGAGTCGTTTTGCCAGCCCCAGTTCGAGGATCCATATTTTTTCGCCTTCGTCGTCTGTATTTCCATATTCCTTGCATTGCTTGCATTCGCAAGGGACGTATCCGTCAGTTTGGGCGACTTGCACTGCGGTTGCGCCCTGGTCCAGCCGTTTAAGCGCTTCCTGGTAGATCAGTTCCTGGACTTGCTTGTTTGAGATGCACAGGTGTCCGCCGTCGCCGCTTCGTCGGTTGCCGATCAGCGCAAAGTACTCTGGGTTTGACTTGGCGTACTTGCTGGCTGGGCATGCGTCATAGAACGAATGACCGCCGTAGGTATGGAACGAGGAACGACCGAAGTTGTTGTTGGCGTAGTCGTAAAGCAGCGAAGAATGGCGTCCCGTAGCAAAGATCAACCTTGGCGTCACCTCTCGACGCAGCCCGCCTGGAACCACAATCCTGTCGCGCTTCTGAAAATCGATCCCCGCCTCGCCCGGAAGCAAAAACCTGGTTCCAAGGTAATCTTCCATAAACACGACTGACGCCTTGACCGTACCCAAAATATAGTTCAGGTAGGATCTCTCAGGCTTGTCCAATCCGTACCTGTGACGATCGTATCCCGCAACGAATAGCTTCCCGTCCTTTTCCAGAATGATTCCATTGAAGTATTCGAACTTGGTCACGTCAACCCCGACTTGCGAAAGGGCACGGGTCGCACCAAGGTAGATCGACTTGACTTGCGGCGAAGCCTCGCCTTCGCGGACAATCACAGCCTCGGCGCCGACACCTTCCTTCAGCGATGCCTGCAGCACGCCAGCGACCTCGCGTAAATATGCCTCAACCCCAGCATTTCCAGCATACGAGTCGGGCAAGACAATTTGCGCCCTGCTCCCCGATTCCAAAACCCAGTCGCCACACAAACCAACCAACGACAACGACATAATCAGCGCCAATAGTCTCATGACTTCATTCCTTTGTATCGATTGTGCTTGTTCCGGAAAACTGAATGAAACTGTACTTGCTCACAGGCAAAAAAACAACCCCCGACGAGGATTTCTCTCAGCGTCGGGGGCGACTTCAGTTTTTAGATTACTTATAATGTTAGCTCAATAGTCCTTGGACCATTGTCCCATGGTGGTGCTGTACTGGTTTCTTGATTCCACGTGACCATCGCACCACAGGTAGTTGTTGTTGGTTCCAGAGCTATGGATGGCGTCCTTGGGATTAGCGATACGATCCGTCTTCATGTCATCTCCAGCTGCTGGCAAAACCGATTGGTTTTCCCCGCCTGGGAACTCAGTGGTATTAGCTGTACCATACAATCCGCACCAAAAGTCAGCTGAACTTACTGCACGATTGTCTGTCCAAAGTATGGTATTGGACGGGTTCTTGATGGTAGCCAGTTTGCATCCCTTGTCTAGACGGGTCGCGTAGTTTGCACTGTCGCTACAACTCTGGTTGATCGCGTATGATACCTTCCAATCAGTATCCCAATTGTCAGCCGTCTTCGCGGCAACTAGAGTAAAATGATCCGTGCACGACGGACAAATAAAAATCTTCTTGTCACCAACAAAGTCAACAACCATAACCGGAGAGTACACACGATAGTAGCCTGGCCAAGCATTCGTGACATAGTTCGGAGGAAGCGTTTCATCATTGGAATCGGCATACATCATGTGAGCCAATCCAATTTGCTTCAAGTTCGAAACACAGGAGATCGCACGGGCCTTCTCACGAGCCTTCGACAACGCCGGCAACAGCATCGCAGCCAAAATGGCAATGATGGCAATCACAACCAACAACTCGATTAACGTAAACCTTCTTCGCTTCAACATGAATTGACTCCTTTTGGTTTTTCGACTCTTAAACTCTTCTAACCAACACAAAACGGCTCTTATCGACCTGAAAACGATCAATAATTAATATTCTACAAACAAACTAAGTCAATGTCAAGGTGTTTTCGCAAAAAAATGCAAAAAAACTTTCAATTGTTTACTAGAATTGCATCGACGCCATCGATCGCCAATTGCTTTCTGGCAGAAAGAAAAGAGTTCACGAATCTTATCCCAAGATTGAACCCAAGGGGCATGTCAGATGCCTTTTGAGTACGAAACCGAGGAATTATGAATGCTGAATGCTGAATGCTGAATGCTGAATGCTGAATGCTGAATGCTGAATGCTGAATGCTAAAGTCCGACCCTGTCCTTAATTATGAATGCTGAATTATGAATTCTGAATGAGGGCTGAAGAAAATTCCAGTCCCAAAACCTCCACACCCACAAAACCCCGTCACGTCCCAGACCCAGTTCCTTTGCCTCAGAGTTCTGGGACGATTCCGTCAGACGCCAATTGGGCAGCGCCTCTCGGGGAGAGTCCAACAACTGTGACCTGTGGACCGTCAGGCATGCAGGAACGCTTGAATTGATGCGTGAAGAACCGCTTGACAAATAGATCCAGGTAGGATTGCTTAAAACGCTTTCCAAAGGCGAAAGTTGCCAGGAAAGCGACTTTTTCCTTCGATGCTCCGCCATATGCAAAATGATAGAGGAAGAAATCGATAAGTTCGTAGGGACCGATGATATCCTCGGTTTTCTGCTGGATTTCCCCGGAGTTTTTGGGGGGCAGCAGCTCAGGGCTCACGGGCGTTTCGATTACGTCATGCAAATACTCGGCAACATTGGCGAAATCCCCGTTGGCGCACCAACCGAGCACGCTTCGGATCAAGGTTTTCGGAACACCGCTATTGACGGCATACATGGACATGTGGTCGCCGTTGTAGGTGCACCAGCCGACTGCCAGCTCGGACATGTCGCCAGTTCCCACCACCAAGCCATTGCACGCGTTTGCCAAATCGAACAAGATCTGCGTGCGTTCCCGGGCCTGCGTGTTTTCATAGACAACATCATGCTTTTCAGGATCGTGACCGATATCCTTGAAATGCTGCAGGCAGGCATCCTTGATGCTGATCTCGCGCAATTCGACGCCGAATTCACGACATAGACCTAGCGCATTCTTGTAAGTCCGGTCCGTCGTCCCAAAGCCTGGCATCGTCACGGCAATCACATCGGAAGCTTGTCGCCCCAAGACGGACATCGCACGGACGCATACAAGCAGCGCCAACGTCGAATCAAGACCTCCGGAAACCCCCAAAATCAACTTCGACGAATGAGCCGCTTCAAAACGCTTGCACAAACCGGCGACCTGAAGCGAAAATACGTCAGACAACTCATTGGGATCCTCGGGA
>JAGVUR010000046.1 GCA_019136135.1 Verrucomicrobiota bacterium | reverse complement strand
CCCCGGCATGGGGGCATCCTGTCCCCGGGCTGAAGCCCGGGGTTAAGCATGGTCAGGCGCCTACGGCGCAAAGTCATTGGCGCGGACTGGTCGTCCGCAATCCACCCGGGGCGGGACACGAGCTGGACGCGGACGATAGTTCGGGCTTGCCAGAAGAGTTTTCATAACGCACTGCGCTGCAAGCGCTTAACTATGCTTAACCCCAGGCTTTTAGCCTGGGGTGAGGAACCCGCCCAAGGACAGTGCCTTGTAAAGGCACTACAATCATAAGGCGTCAACTGCTTTTTTTAGGAGTTATCAGCCATGATTTTTGTTCATCGGCAGGCTTGTTTTTCGTGGGCTGTGGTATATTAGAAATTTGTTCCAGCCCAACTACACTTGAAACAAAGACATGAAGTCCAAATTGATTCCATTGTTGATTGTCGCCTTGTCGATTCCCTTATTAGCCCAGCAGCTTCCGAATTGGGGTGTTGTGACTCAGGGGAAGGTGATCTACCGCGAGGATTTCAGTTCGCCGAACGCATTGGACAAATGGACGAATCCGAGCGGAAAAGGTAGCATCAAAGACGGTGTTTTGTACGTAGAGCACATGGGAGGATCGATCAAATTCCTGTTGCCTGAATCCGTTCGAGGGAAGAATGTGGCGATTCAGGCAGATGTTGCGATTGATAGAGCGGTCGAAGTTAGCCGCTGGATCTCGCTTTTGGCGCGTCAAAAGCCAGACAAGTCGAGGAATTTCACGCATATTCCCCTGCGTCAGAATTTGGGTACCGAGATTACGGATGGGGTCATCGATGCCAATGGCAAGTTTACGTGGCAGATTTACGTGACTTCAAAAGTTTCGGACAAGAAGAAGGCGACTGATTTTCGGACGTGTCGCCTTGAGTTGCGCGATCATTTGGCGAAATTGTTCGTTGACGGGAAGCTGATCTGTTCCGCTTTTGTATCTCCTGACGGCGTACGCGAGGGCTTGTGCGGGATACTGATTGATCGTTTGGCCGCTCGTGTTGACAATATCGTCGTGGAGGAGCTTTCGGGATTGAGTCAGGCCGAGATTGACCACTTTAAGGTTTTGGAGGTCTCGTTGCCCTTCGTTGTCGCTCATCGTGGGTTTTCGGCGGCATATCCCGAGAATACGCTTGAGGCGGTTCAGGCCGCGATTGACATTGGCGCAGACGCGGTTGAGATTGATGCGCGCATTTCGAAGGACGGCGTGGTCTATTGTTTTCACGACGATACGCTGGATCGTACCACGGACGGAACGGGAAGGGCGCGTGACAAGACAATGGCGGAACTCAAGGCGCTGGATGCAGGCTCCTTCAAGGACAAGAAATTCAAGGGAGCGAAAATCCCCACATTCGAGGAAGTCCTGTTGCTATGCAAAGGGGAAGTTCCAGTTTTGATCGACCTGAAGGAAGGGAATGCGGCAAATACGATATGCGACATTGTCCTGAAGCACGATGCTATCGGAGACGTAATCCTGTCCTGCGGCGGCGGGAAAGTTGCATCGACGTACCGCGAGCGCCTTCCTGGCTGCACCATGATCAAGATCAGCGGGGAGATAAGTCCTACGATCAATCAAGCAGAATACTACAAGTCGATGAAAAAAACTGGTTTCGATGCGATTTTCTGTATGTTTCAAAAGCCATTGGTCTTTGACATACTGGAAGCGAGGAAGCACGGTCTGTCGCTGTATGTTTGGACGATCAATGATTCGTACAATATGATTCAGGCCTGGAAATTGGGCGCCGATGCGATCATCACGGACAGGCCTGACTTGGCGATCAAGACATTGAATTCGATACGCGAGAAGATTTGGAATTGGTAAATGAGCGTCATTAGGATACTTCCATCTGAGGTTGCCAGTCGCATTGCGGCGGGCGAAGTGGTCGAGCGTCCGGCATCCGTGGTCAAGGAGTTGGTCGAGAATGCAATTGATGCTGGCGCCACTCGGATTCGGGTTGCCACGGAGCAGGGCGGTCAGCGGTTGATACAGGTTGTCGACAATGGCTGCGGAATGGATCGCAGTGATGCCATGATGTGCTTGGAAGCCCATGCGACATCGAAGATTTCCAAGGAAGCGGACGTTGGCGAGATCAAGTCATTGGGTTTTCGTGGTGAGGCGCTACCCTCGATAGCCTCGGTTTCCAGGTTTACCTTGCAGACTCGCCGTAAGGAAGACACTGTGGGGACGGAGATTGTCGTTGACAACGGGGTCATCCGGGATGTTGCGGATTGCGGCTGCGCGCCAGGCACGAATATCAGGGTGTCGCACCTGTTCGCTAATCTTCCCGCCAGAAAGAAGTTTTTGAAGGGACCGGATACGGAGGATGGCCATATCGAGGAGATGGTCCTCCAGCTTGCCTTGTCTCGTCCTGACATCGCATTCACGCTATCCGTCAATGGGCGCGATGTTTTGCATGCCAGTGCGACGAATGACATCGCGTCTCGCGTACTGATGCTGCTCGGGCGCGATGCGTTTGACTCGATGCTGCCCGTCGAATACTCCGAGGATGGGATTTATATCCGCGGATTCATCAGCAAGCCTGGATTTACGCGTTCGAACAGACGCGACCAGCGAACGATTGTCAATGGGCGAACAGCCAGTGCAGAAACGATCTACTTCGCGATTCGCGAGGCATACGACACGCTGATTATCAAGGGGAGATATCCCAGCGCCGTCCTGTATATCGATTTGGCGGCGGATCGAGTTGACGTCAATGTGCATCCGACGAAGCGCGAGGTTCGATTCCGCGATGCGCGTCAAGTGTCATTGATAATCGGGACGGCGTTGCGTACGGCTTTGCGCACGATGCCCGGTGGCGAGGACAAGGCGATTCTGCCTCAATTGACTCCCAGCCAGCCCGTGATCGCCGCCCGCCAGGAGGAATTGAAGTTTGACGAGCCTGAACCTGCTCCCATGTCTGTGGAAACGATACAAGCTCCCGTTGTTGAGGCCAAGGACATCCATCCAGCCTTGCCGTCGATGATTCCTCCAGCGCCATCGGTTTCTCCGCCACCGCCACCACCGGCTGCGCCTGCTCCGGTTGAGACTGTTCGTCCCGCGCCGCCTAAGGATTTGGTATCGATGCGGATTTGCGGGCGATTCGGGAAGCGCTATGCTTTGGCGGAATCGGCTCATGGCTTGGTGATCATTGACATACGGGCGGCTCATCAGCGGATTTTGTTTGAGAAGTTGCTGGTGAACTTGAAGCAGAAGAGCGTTCAACAGCAGCAGTTGCTGATTCCGGTGACAATCAACTTGGGACACGAAGAAGCCAAGTTCTTGCGTTCCCAGTTGCGTCATTTCGAGGAGCTTGGGTTCACGGTGGAGAGCTTTGGAGGAAACTCTTATCTGGTGACGGCAGTGCCGGCGGCTTATCCAAACCAGGATATCGCAAAGGCCATGCGTGATATTATCGATGATTTGCGACAATCAAGAACCACGCAAGTCCAAAGCGCAGTACATCTGGCTCAAGCAGCGTGCAGGCACGCCATCTCATTGAAGGATTCCGTGACGGAAGCCGAAATCGCGCATATCGTCAATCAACTTGCACACACGCAAATGCCTTATGCAGATCCCACTGGGAATCCGACCATGATTCATCTTACTTACGCCGAACTTGAAAAGCGTTTCAAAAACTAACAAGAGGAACACAAACAATGTCAGCTCAATTTGAAAACAAGTGGTTCAGGTGGATTGTCGATGGTGCGGGGAACAATGTGAAGTTTTTGGACAAGTTGTCGGGCCGCGATGTGTTGTGTGGTTCATCAAGATCCAGTTGCGCATACATTGTGAAGGATGGATGGAAGCGCGAAGCCAGCTGTGCTTCCTTCGACGGCTCCTTGTACACATTGTGCTTTGGCGAGGATGCCGGCGCCGAGCTGGATGTGGAGACGAAACCTGATTATCTGGTATTCACGGTCAAGCGAGTTTGGGGCAAGTTTGAGGAATTGGCGTTTGTGAATATTCCAACGGTTTTGGAAATCAAGCCTGACGAGCCATTTTCGGCGTGTACGATTGCGCTGAGCTTGAAGTCGAATGTTGAGCAATTGCCGGGGCCCCAATCCCATTTATGGACTTGTTCGTACAGCAGATTTGGGTTTGAGGGCGCTCAGACCGGCTTGGTTGCCTGCCCCTTTGGCGAGATGCGCGAGGCATTGAAGGCGATGGTCTCCAATGCACCCCAGGTGCCCCACAGTCCGTTGTGCGGTCCCTTTGCGAAGGATGCGGAATTGCCACGAAGAAGCAATGTCTTTGGTTCTCCGACGGAAGCGAACGTTGACCAATGGATCGAGTTCTGCCACGCGATGGGCATATCCGCAGTTGAGATGGACGGCACGATCAACTACGGTTCGTACCAGCCCAATCCCGCCGTCTATCCCAATGGATACGCCTCTGTCAAGGCGGTCATCGACAAGCTCCACGATGCGGGAATCGCAGCAGGATTGCATACGATGTCATTCTCCATCGCGAAAAATTGCGATTGGGTGACCCCGATCCCAGACCCAAGGCTGGCAAAGGAAAGGACCTACACCCTGGCAAAAGACATTGACGAAACGCAGGATACAATCTATCTGGTCGAACCGACCGATACGCTGCCAGATAGGATCAGCTACTACATCAGGCGATCATTGACGCTGCAAATCGACAACGAATTGATTCAATATACTTGGCGCCAGACGACTAAGCCGTACGCCGTGATGGAGTGCAAACGCGGGATTCTAGGTACGAAAGCGACGGCCCATGCGGCAGGAGCGCCAGTCCACCACCTGGTGGAATGCTGGGGCTGCTTCGCGCCTGATGGCGAATCGACGCTTTTCTCGGAAGTCGCCCAACGGATTGCCAATTGCATCAACCAGTGCGGATTTGACTTCTGCTACTTGGATGGCCTTGACGGTTCCCACGTGATTGCCGGACAGGATTTGGCATGGCATTATGGCGCCAAGTTCACGTTCGAGGTCTTCAAGTACCTGGATCATCCGATAATGATGGAAATGGCGACATTTACGCATCATCTCTGGTATGTTCGTACCCGAATGCAGGCATGGGACCATGCGGTCAGAGGACACAAGACATTCCTCAATCTCCATTTGAAATCGAATGACCAGGCACGACGGCTCTTTATGCCGCTCCACTTGGGCTGGGCTGGCTTGGGCAGGAAAACCAATATCGATACGGATGCCACGTATTGGGACGACATCGACTACCTCTGGTCGAAGGCACTTGCCACGGATTCCAACTATACCCTGCAACGTGTTTCGCCAGGCTCGATGACCGATGGCGATTGGCTGAAATCCATGGCGCCAACGATTCGCAAGTATGAGGAATTGCGCCAGAAGAATCTAGTTGACGAGGCGACGAAGCAGAAGCTCGCAGTCTTGGGTGACGAATATCACTTGCAGATTGGCAAGGATGGAGGCTGGTCATTCCGCCAGTTCACCTCCAGCCGTCATCAGATAACTGGTCTTGACGATGGTAGCGGTGCGTGGTCTTTTGCGAATCCCTTTGGCGCTCAACCACTGTCCCTGCGCATTACGGCGTTGAATTCGGTGGGAGCGTACGAATCAGGCATTGAAATCACCGATTTCGGTAGTGGATTTTTCGATCCAGGTCCAACGATCAAGCTTCTGAATTCCGGGAAGACGTACGTGTATCCGTCCTCGGCTCCCGGCATTTCGTCCAAGGTGGAAAATGGAGTTTGGTCAGGCAACAATGCGGGTGTCCAGAAGGAAGTCCAAAGCTCGTCGCCGGATGACAAATACTCGCTTTACGACCACTGCGAGCGGATCTTCTCCTGGAGACAGGCGTCCTGGACAAGCCTGCAATTGGATTTCAAACAACCGAAAGACCTCTCGGAAACCCCGGCATTCGGAATCTGGGTTAATGGCGACAACCAAGGCGAACTGCTTAATATCATCCTGGTGTCACGCTCCTATGGCGACATGAAGAAGCAATACGTGATTCCTGTGAATTTCAGTGGCTGGAAGTACTTTGAGCTGGTGGAATCCGATCCCGAGTTGTTCGACCAGCACTCCTGGCCCTTTAGTCGAGAGCAGTACAGCATCCACAGGTCGCAGCCGAACTACAAGAATTGCCTCGGTCTGCAAATGTGGATGAATGAAATTCCGGCTGGAAAAACTGTCAGCGTCCAACTCAAGCCGATGAAGGCACTTCCGCTCCTGCAACAAAAGTTGGTCAATCCAAGCATCACCATCGGTGGGCAAACCGTGGTCTTCCCCGTAGAAATGGAACCTAACGAGTACCTGGAAGTGCTTGCCGATGGATCATGCAAATGGTTTGACGCCAAGGGAACACTCAAGCAAACCGTGGTTCCGCAAGGGACGCTGCCGACGGTCGCGGGCGGCAATAATCAAATCAGCTTCAACTCAAGCAAGCAAGCCGCCAATTCACGTGCCTATGTGACGATGTTTGCATGGAAATAACCCGGAAGGTGCAACGATGAACTTGTATGTTTTGTGGAATGTGCTTGTTTTCTATGGGATGCAGATCGCTGCCGCGCTATTGTTCAAATGGGGCACGACGAAACCCAGTCTTTGGTGGTGGGGGTTTGTTTTGGGGAATGCCTTCGGGATGCCATCGATCTACTTTCTGATGAACATCTACAAGTGCATGAACCCGTCCGTGACTGCGGCAATGTGTACGGGTGGTTCGTTTATGCTCACCCAAATAGCGATGGCACTGGTGTTTCAGTCCCGTCTCAATTGGGTTCAATATCTGGGCGTAGCGGCGATCCTCGGCGGCATCCTGCTGATAACCCTAGGCGAAAGAGCGCCTATCGAGTAGCGAAAAAATCCTCCGGCAGCTCAATCCCAAAGTGGATCTTGAGCTGCTGGATGAACTGCGCATCGCTCCGGACGAAAAATTCTGACTTTTCGTCCTTGCTCAAGGTGATTTTGAATTGCCTTGTCAGTTCATTCGTTTCGGGATCGACTGCGTCCGCCACGGATTTTCGCCCTCCATCATGGGTTGGCAAATTGACCATTGTCTTTGAGTTGAATGGAGACTTCGGGTGATGGGAGCAATAGAAGTGCGGGTATGCGAAGTCGATTGGATACTGGGGATCCTCGGAGAATGAGAAGTAGTCCTTGAACTTGTCGTCCAAATATGTTTGGACCATCCAGCCGACGGTGTCGCTCTTGACGATTCTGTAAATGGCGCCGTCGAGTTGTTTTTGTGGCGTATTTTCCTCGAAGACGAGTGGACTCAATGGGCAGGGGCAACCGATTCCGGCATCGGCGATTAGGGTGCGTTTCCCCAAGTCAACCTTGAGGATGCGATGTCTCCGTTGTGTGATTTCGATCGGTTCACCCAGGTGCCAGCGCGCGAAGAGTTCGGTAAATTTGAAGCCCAGGCTTCTGAGCAGCCATGCGAGTGCTCCATTGAGTTCGAAGCAGTACCCGCCACGTCTCTGTACGACGATTTTGTCATAGAGATAGTCGCTGGAAAGGGGTTGGGCTCTTCCTGTGATCAAATCCAAGTTTTCGTAAGGCACAGAAGTGAGGTGCGCCAATTGGATGGCTTGGAGAAAATCTTCCGATGGCTTCCGGACTGTCTTAATGCCGATTCGTTCTAGGTAGCGTTCGATTGATTTCATAAGTGGTGTTGATTGGGGTGATGAGATTGGTGTTGGTTCGTTTGCAGATAAAGTAACCTGCCCGAACAATGATGTCAACCAAACAACTACCAGGAAAACACAGAGATTGTTTCACACGATGACGGAAAGACGCAGAGAGTTTTAGAGCGTCAAGTTTTGAGCATGAGCACCCGAGGTGGTGTTTGGAGTACCTTGGGTGGTGTCGGGCACCCGGGGTGGTGTTTGGGCACCCGGGGTGGTGTTTGGGCACCCGGGGTGGTGTTTGGGCACCCGGGGTGGTGTTTGGGCACCCGGGGTGGTGTTTGGGCGTTTGGGCACCCGGGGTGGTGTTTGGGCACCCGGGGTGGTGTTTGGGCACCCGGGGTGGTGTTTGGGCACCCGGGGTGGTGTTTGGGCACCCGGGGTGGTGTTTGGGCACCCCGAAACCAAGATGAAATTTTCACGGTTTTGTACTCAAAGTGCATGTGACATGCCTTCCGGGTACGACATTGGAGGATTTGGGACTGGGACCTATGGGACGAATGAGACAAATGTGACCCTTGGGTCTGGGACATGGGACTGGGACAAGTCGGACGGGGTCGGACGGGGTCGGACGGGGTCGGACGGGGTCGGACGGGGTCGGACGGGGTCGGACGGGGTCGGACGGGGTCGGACGGGGTCGGACGGGGTCGGACGGGGTCG
>JAGVUR010000070.1 GCA_019136135.1 Verrucomicrobiota bacterium | reverse complement strand
AATCGGATACGCTTAACCGATGCACTTGATCGAGATTAAGGAAGACGCCCGTTCTCATTGAGGCACACGGAAACATCGATTTGCTTCGCCCCCCCCCCGTGAACGGTTACCAAATTTCATACGTAAACGCGCTTTTTCAAGCCTTCAGGCCTTTATCAGTCAAGTTAGTTTCCAGCCAAATCCATTTTTTCCGAGAAATTCTATCCCTTAGCTTGAAAATCCGTTTTCCCATGCCATATTAATGTTGCTTTCATAAGATTTCTTGATGGTGCTTGTAGCTCAGTTGGTTAGAGCGCCTGGTTGTGGCCCAGGAGGTCGCCGGTTCAAGTCCGGTCATGCACCCCACTTTTAGCTCCCTTTCCTCAGCGAAACGGGAGCTTTTTTTGTCCTGCCAAAAATCATTTTCGCCAGACCAGCCACCAAAAGGCATGCCACATGGTGGAATGATGAATGACCCGCCCAACTGGGGCTTTGTCTTGTTTAGCCGCTTCAGCGGCGACACAGCTTGAGTACGAGCACCCCGGGTGCCCGTACCTAAAACCGTCTTGCTCCGAAGCAGCGCAAAACCGCCCGCCCAACCCGTCCCAGTCCCAGCATCCTCCAATGCCACCGGGCGGCAAGTGAATTGCCACCCGACGACTATTCCTGACCAAAGGAAACGCCGCATCGAAAAGAAACAGACTTACATGCTTGAAAAACATCGTATCCGCTGTAAATTTCTTTTTTCAGATTGAGTTCAAGGCAATGCCCCATGCGTTGATATGGATACTAAAGACCAAGACAAAAAACTTTCGGAATCCTTGTTTCCCAAGGATGACATCAAGTACGACGTTGCAACCGTCCAGGCCAAATGGGAGGCGGAAAAGGCTCGCCGGCGCAAACTTGTCGCCAGATTATCCCTCATTCCCGTCCTGCTTCTCGTCGTCTTTGTCGGAGCAGTCATTGTCAAGGTAAGAGCACTTCGCCGGCCGCATGTCCACGATCATGGACTTGAGGTAACTGAAAAGCTACCGGACGGCGTCGAAATCCTAGGCTATGAAGATGCGAAAATCAAAATTGACGCCTATCTCCACTACAAGCAGAAAAAGCTGTGGGACATTCTCTACGAAGTAGTCGATACGAAACCATCGGAATTCCGCGTCACCATCAAGGAAATCTCGATATTACCGAAGGATCAATTGCTCAAAGAGACGGAATTTGAAGATCAGAGCATTACTATCAACGGGAAGCGTCAATTCACTATCAAGGACAGTGACGGCAAAGAGCGGACGGTCACCTTCCTCGGCTACGAATCAGTTGATTTCTTCGCGCAGGATCTCTTGAAGGTCGTCAACGACCTCCATAACCAATACTACGGTTCCGAGGGAATGGTCATTGAATTGCCCGAATCGCTTCCTAGAGATCAGCAAGTCTCCGGGCATGTCCATGAGCACGAAAATAGCGAAAAAACAGAAGAGCCCGAAATCAAACTCGAACTGATTGCCCCGCAACTCAAGGCCAAGGATTGATTGATTCGGTTTTGCCCTCAATCACTTCTTCGAACCACTGCGCAGCTGGTTCAACACAACAGGATCGATTTCAGGCGTCCGATACGGCAGACGCAACATGAAGGGCATGAATTGTTGACCACCCAGGCGTCGCAGGAAATCCGTCCAGGGCTGCGCCAATTCCGGCCGATGCCCGCTACCCAATTCCTCCATGGTGTCCACATGGCTGAACGGCTCGCCTTCGCTCAGGTTCTTCGCCAGGTCGCCGATGCGGCGCTTCGTTTCCGAAAAGCTCTTCCTGTCCTTCATCGCGGCATAGCCGGCACAGACAAAGGAACCCGAAACTTCGATGTCGCTTGCCTTGGTCAAAATCGGGAATTCCTCTTGCTCGTCATCTTTCCGATCGGCAACCTTTGGGGCTTCTCCGCCGAATATATTTCGGCTTCGCCTGCCGCTTCGCCCTCCCCTCGTACGTGCCTCTTGTTGCGTATCCTCCGGCCTTTTGGCATCCGTCTCGACCCAATCGCGATAGCTGGACGACTCCGCAAGGTAATGGATCCAGATCCCATCCTTGCAGGCGTTGCCAAGGGATTCAAGCGCCGACAAGGCGCGGCCACCACGATTCGCCCCTTCAACCAAAGGAGCCAAGCGCAACTCATGAGCCGAAATCGTCGATAGGCTTTCTTCAATCTGACGGATCAGCCCCTCGCTCTCAGACAATCGGATATCGTACCTGGAAAGTTTCCCAAGCGCATTCCCAGTCCAATTCCAGACCAATACTTCAACCAGAAACAAAGACAACACCAACACAACGGCTGCAGCTACGGCATACGGGAAACGACTGATCCGATGACGCAATTCCTTCTCGTCTTCAGGCAATAGGGACAACGGCAACGTACTGCAACCAGCGCTCTCCAAGCCAAGACCGTACGCAATCGTCAAATCAGGACGGACAACGCCGCCGACTTCGGGCCCCAACAACTCCATCTTGCTCTCGAAGGCCTCCTCAAGCCATTGGCACAAGCCACGTTGCATACTGGCGCCGCCTGACAAATACACCTTGAGGATCGGAGTCTTGGACAACGGCTCGCTCTCCTGGCTACGCCAATGCTCGACAATGTTCTGAATCTCGGAATCAAGCATGGTCGCCGCACGATACAATGGGGATTGACTGCTCGAATCACGCAAGTCTTCGTCATGATACGGCTCGATTTGCTCACCGCGGAACATCAATGACCCCATGAACAAAACCTGGCCACCACAGACGACAACCGCAAAGGAATTCAAATGTCCAAGCTCAAGCAACAATACAGGAGTATCACTGGACAAACTGCTGGGATGCAAGCTGAAATAAGCATTGGCCAACGCAAGACCGCCCATCGCGATGTCACCAACACGCAACCCAGACTGAGACAAGGAAGACAAGGTGTCGCGCAATGCCTGCTCACGGCACAAGCCGATCAATACGGGATTCTCGCGACCATGGCCACTAGCCATCGACACGTAGCCGTGAACAAACGCCTCGTCTGTAAAGCCGCCGAGCTGACGGGTCTCCATCGCCACAAGCTCACGCAATCGGGCAGGCTTGACGGCCGGAAAATCCGTCACCTGCATCGTCGTCTGGTACTGGGGAACACCAACGCAAATCGATCCATTAGACAATTGCTTCGAGTTCAGCCAATCGACAATCCCACGATGCAGTTCGCTATCGTTCAAGATCCCTTCGTCGGAAATGTCGAAACTCTCGAATCCAACCAGGCGAGCCGAAGGACCGTGCCCTTGAAATACGCATGCCTTGACGCTTGAACCGCCAATGTCAAGGCCAATCAGTTTTTCGCCGCCACGCTTCATCGTCACCTCCACCTATCGCGCATTGACTGGCCATGACTGGGGAAACTCAACCCGCTTGCGAAGACTTTCATCAGGACAAGCATTGCGCAATGCCTTCGACGATTCGCGACCACGAGCTGGGGCAAACACAGGCATCCCGACAAAGCAATCACGCTTCAGCGACTCGGCATCGATCGAATCGCCTATCGTGCTCAACACCTTGAATTGAGGCAAGACATTCGCTGCGGCAGATTGCAATATCCACAATTCGCCCGGTCGCGACGTGGTGCACGAAACTAGCTTCATGCCCCCTGAATCACTGGCGGGCTGGATGGAACCGACGCATTGGATGCCAAAGCTCAAACTCGCGCAAAGCAAGGAACGATTGGCTTCCAGGCGACGGATAATCGGCTCGAAATCAGGCATTTTCACCCAGAACGAGGCGACTTTTTCACTTGCCGCCCTTGTTTCAGGATGCCCCTTGTTGATCCACGGCACGTTGGTGTCGATTTCCTTGGCAAAATCCACCCAATAGGCGGTTTCAGGCAATTCCGCATGGCAGTTCTCGTAAAGGAAATGAACGAGTCGTTTTGCCAGCCACGCAGCAGGAATCGTATCGATTTCCTCGGAAGTCCTCAGTTCTCCCAAGGCTTTCAGAATATGGATATCCATCGCGCTCGCCTCGTTTGCCTCGGCGATCAGCTTGCGCAAGTACACCGTATGAGCCGCAAGATTGTCCTCGGGACTCACGCGACGCTCAAACTCGAACAACTCCGTGGTCAGCTTTTCAGGGAACACCCTGCTGGTATGCAGAAGCGACATCCGCTTATCGTCTTTTTCGCACCAATAGATCTGCCCCCAATACTGGGTCACGCCGTCCTGGGTCTTCTCCAAAATCGGCTCCGGAGAGTAAATCTCAGTCCATGTCTCCGTGCCTTTCCTACGAAAACGGAACTTATAGACACGCAACTCGTTCCGATTGCCGCTCATCAACCCCATGACCTTGCGACGAAGCCCTACAGTCTCAGCCATCAATTCCGATGCGCGGGACAAATCCGCCCTCCATACCGAATCAGGCAACCCGGCTTCGCCAGCCAAGAACTCGCTGATTTGACGAGACGACTCGCCGCCGGGAGACAGGTTCGCAAGCACGAACTTGGACAGCATCGTCGCCTTCGAGTACATCCCGATACGATCGTACGTCGCCTTGTAACCGCTGTATTCCGGCTCGCCCGCGCCAACCTCGAGGAACTCGCCCAGCAACTGCCCGTAGCGGGTCAAATCCGGCAATGCCCTGGGAATATCACGCCTTAACGCGACGAGTTTCGCCTGCCTTTCCGCAGCGGCCTTCTCGTCGGCCAACGCCTTTTCATTCGCTTCTCGTTCCCGCGTCTCGAAATCAAGCCATCGAGCATCGAGCTTTTCCTTGGCTTCGGCAAAGCGTTTTCGGACTTCCTGGCTAGCGTGTTCATCGACCGCCTGTGCCTTCAGCCAAATGTCCCGCAATTCCTCAAGCTTCTTGCGCTCGCCAACCAAATCAACCCCTCTCAATTCCCCAAGCGCCGTGTCAATCTGGCGAATCGCTCGCCCCAACGTACCATCCGCACTGGCGACTTGACGACTCTCCCAAGCCCTCCAGCCGTTGCGCCAGGAACTCAGCCAATCCTTCTCCTCGCGAGACGTCGTATTCTCGTCAGCCTCGCGAAGCAAACGCTCGATTTGCTCCCGCCCTGCACCATAGCCGCCCTTGCGGATGCCTTCAAGGTGATTCCGACGATTGGCGTACTCCAATGCCATCTTCCTGAACGTCTCCTTGTTCGCAAGCAACTTGTCATTTAAAGTCCGAACGGCAGGCGACTTGAAAAACACCGGATCGCTCTCCTCAACCTGCTTCAAGTAGTTCTCCAATTCATCAATCCTCTTGCCTTCGTACAAAGCCTCCATCTCCGCAAGACGACGCGCCCGAAGAACATTCCGATTGTGCCACCAAAGAACGCCAAATGCAACCAAAACCGCAAAGATGATGCCGCAAGCTGTCCCGTAAGCAATCATCTTCGCCTTGCGAAGACGACGTGAACGCATCGCGCCAAGAGTCTCCTCGACCTGACGACGCAACAACTCCGGTATCGGCATCTCCCAAGCCTCCAGACGCTCCCACTCGTGACGAAGCTCCATCTCGCTAAAGGAACCGCCCTCGAGCAAATCCCGCATCCCAGACATCGCCTGGTTGAAATCAGCCTGTTTCGCACGGCGACGACCCAAGGTCTCAAGCAACTCGCGAGCAGAAACCAATGTCTTGTCCCATTCGGGAGGACGACGCAAAAACGCCTCGTCCTCCATCAGCTTGTCGCACTTCTCCAATTGAGCCTCAAGCTCAACGGCATCCTCCTTTGACATCAAGTCGCGGACAATGCCAAGAAGCTTCTCGCCTTCCAATAGCAAATCGCCCGAACGCTCCGACATCAACGCGACGCGCAGGCGCTTCATCAACGACTCAGGCGCAGCAACAACGCGCTGCGGATGATTCAATTCGTTGAAGATCGACTTCAGCCAGCGCAGATCCATCGCGGACAACGCTTCCTCAGCCTGCTTAATCCAACCACCCATTGCCGCCTCCTCCAATGGCTCCAGATTTGTCTTCCAAGACTGGTTTTCCGGATCCTTTTCACGCAATTGGCGCAGGATTCGGATGCAACCGGGATGGTCGGCCTGATAGACGCAGCGCCGATATTCCTTCAGCAGCGGACTCAAGTCCTCCTCCAGTTTCATCTCGGTGCGCAATCGTGTCAGGATGTCTTCGTTCAGGGGCTGGAACCTGGTCAGTTCCAAGTCAATGCAGATGTTTTTCCATTTTCTCAATCCATCGCTTGCGAGAAGTTCGCTCAAGTGGAACAGATCCGGTTGCGTCTGCGCCTCGTGGATTGCCTCCGATCTCATTCCCTTGTCCAGGTAATCCGCGCATCTGAGCAATCGGTCATTGGCCAGGCGGCACATTTCCGAGAACTGTTCCGCATAATCCTCCAGGAGCGCATTTCGCTCCAGTTGGCTGCTGTTGATCAGTTGTATGATTTGCTGTATGAGCTGCTGTTCTGGTGTCATTTATCGTACCCCGGGTAGGTGTTCCTAGGTTTCAACTCACGGTCAAAGCTTGCGAGGCTTCAGGTTCAATTGGTTGATTTCACGGTTCTGCATCAACTTGAATTTTGACTTGCCCTGTGTTTCCGGCGCTTTCACCACGATTGGCGCCCCGCCCTCCCGCGCCCGCTTGACGTAGGAATCGTTTCCATCCGGTTCCGGGAGCGTTCCTGTCAAGTCTATCACGGTCGCCTTTGGATTTCGCTTGGCTTCCCTGCAAGCATCGCTGTCCACCACGCAACAACGCCAGGCGCAGGACATCCCCGCAGGCAAGCTGGTAAAATACGTGTTGTATGTCACAAGCCAACGCTCGTCAGGCGCAAGCAACGCCATTGCCTCACGCAATAATGGAGCCATCTCAACGCCGGCCTCGTAGACCAAAACCACGATCATATCGTCACGGGCATGAAATAGCGACGCCAACGTACCGGCGTGACCGGCATCGCCCGTCAACGAAGCCCAGGACGACGCAATGTACGACTCCTCGTCGCCAGAAGGCAAAACCTTCGGCTGGTCGATCACATGGGGCTCCTCGTTCCATTCCTCCAAAAACACGCCCGGCTGAGCACACAGCCACAACGGCCCGCCAACAGGACGCTCCTGGCTAGTTATCAGCAAGTGATGAGCCAACTTGTTCGAACGATTGGTATGGTCAACGCCAATCGGACTGACACGGGACAACACGTTTTGGCTGCGCCCCATAAGGCTGACGCGATAATGCGACCAGGCGACAGGCTCGGCAATCGTTGCCGCCTCCTGTGCCCCATACAAGCTCCGGTAGGCGCTCAAGGACTCAAGCATCCGCATCGTCGCAGGCGCCATCCCACGGGTATGGGCAACCGTGCAAAAGCCGCGCGTCCCTGGACGCAGCCCCCGCTCCGCTGATGTATAGACCAATTCGTGTGCCATCGCTAAACTCTCCTCATTCCAGATTAGGCATCGCTTGAACCGCCACCAGGCATCTCAGGAACCGTAAACCACATGTCCGTGCCGGGACAACGCAACTGGAAACCGGAAAAAGATGTGGGAATCTGCAAGGGCTTGCTCAAACCAGGCAACATGATAAAGAATACGTCGCCGGACAACTTGCATTCCGACGCCGTTTCGGGATGACGCTCACGTCTATGCGAAGGCACTGGAGGAATGAATCCACGCTCGTAGAAGAAGTACAACATCGGAACGGTGACCCAGAACGGATCGACGTCAGCAGGACGGATCCCGATCATCCCAGTTTCTTCATTCAACTCAGGACTGTGACCCAATGCGCTGTTCGGCAAGTAAAGGACCTCGCCGGCAAACGACTCCGCAGTCGAAACCACCTCCGGGCAGATTTGCATCAGTAGGTACCGAACGCTGAAAGAGACGTTCTTGATCGTATCGACATCCAGGACGCAGGTATTGTAGTCCCCGTCCCACATCCAGGGTTCCTCCGGGATGGGGAAATCCAGCAGGTGCTTCCAAATGTCACACTTGGAAACAAGGAACAGGAGCGTCTTGGCGCATTTCCTTCCGCTTCTCAACCCCGTGTATTTCTTGATTCGGTTGATCATTTCGGTCAGGATGATTTCCTGCCTTTGGACTCTTGCGCTTGCAGCCAATTGAGGATCTTCGCTGCCTGACAGGC
>JAGVUR010000119.1 GCA_019136135.1 Verrucomicrobiota bacterium | reverse complement strand
CTGTAGCGCCTTTACAAGGCGCCCGGCATGGGGGGCATCCTATCCCCGGGCTGAAGCCCGGGGTTAAGCATGGTCAGGCGCCTACGGCGCAAAGTCTTTGGTGAGGACCGGCCGCCCGCAATCCACGCGGGCTGGACACGGGCTGGACACGGACGATGGTTCGAACTTGTCGGAAAGATTTGCATAATGCATTGCGCTGTAAGCACTTAACGATGCTTAACCCCAGGCTTTAGTCTGGGGCGGGAAAACCACCCGAAGACCGTGCCTTGTAAAGGCACTACAATCATAAGGTGTCAGTGTCAACTGCTTTTTTTAGGTTTAAGGAAGCAAAAGAGTACTTGGTAGCCTTGTATGCCGCGTTTCCTGAGGCGGTTGGGGAGCTTAAGGATATCTTGCAGTCATATGGTATTGATAAGCGATTTGAAACCGAGATATGCAAGAGGTTGACGCCAGAAATAGATGGGATCTGACTGGGGACCTCTTATCGTGGACTATAACATAAACCTGAATCCGTAAAAATGACGATGCATTTTTTGCTTCACGGATCCAGGTAGGAATCATTCGAATGGGATCCACTAAAAGGAAGAATTGATAATCTAAGGAGTTGTTCAAAAATTAAGGCAACAGTTCTGGAATTGTTTTGAGCTGTTTTTCTCCCGTCCTGAAAGGAGCGTATGCGCATACGCGACTGACAGAACGGGGGAAAGGCGGCCAAAAGAAACCGGAAGTGTAAACTTTATTTTTGAACGGCTCCTAAGATCATGGGATGGAACAAAATAGTGGAGCATAATGATGAATAATATGATCAATAACACAACAAAAGAAATGAATAGTTCTTTAAAATATAATTATTGGCTACGTAAACTTTTTTCTGTAAATTCCCGTTGCGTCAACGAAAGAAATCAGATGTAGGCCTTCGTTTCGGAAAGCCACTTGTCATCGAGCTCGACAAGCAGAGCGGAGGCCAGTCGCAGCAAGGCCTCCTTGTTAGGAAATACTCTAATCACCCGTGTCCTTTTTTTCAACTCCTTGTTTTGGAATTCGACCATGTTCGTCGTCCTGAGCCTCCTCCTGGCGAAGTCCTTCTCCACGACGTCGTAGACCGTGAACCCCTCCGGCAGGTTCTCCTCCATCCAGTCCGCCAGCTCGGAATGCCTTTCCCTCCGGTATTTCTCCACGGTTCGCCCGAGCATCTCCCCGGCCTTCCTGGAGTCCCCTTTGGCTGGACAGCCGCTCCCCGACCTGGAGTTCAACGGGCTGAAGAACGAGCTGGTGTTCGCGCTGTTGCGTCAGCGCGAGGGGCTGACGGAGCTTGCGGAGCTGCTGGTGCGGATGTCACGCGCCCCGGAGACGGACGCCACCTGGCGGGACTACTGCGTCCAGTTCCTGGGCAAGTGCTATCCGCGCATACGGCGACGCAAAGTCCCGCGAGGCGGTCGTCTTCCGCTTTACGCAGGGGAACGCAGCCGGCATCCCCGTCGGCGACCACTCCACCCTCGACCAGACGCTCGTGGGGGGCCGGACGGCATCGCTGCCCGCCTACTACGAGCTGCGCTTTGGCAACGGCGACTCGGTTCGCTACTCGGCTCCAGACGGGCGGGTCGTCTCCTGCGCCACGGCCTCTTCGCAAAAGAAAAATTTTACTTAAGGATTTACTCAAATGAATAGTTTCTGGAATTACTATAAGAAATCATATTTAATTACAATTATCATCATTATTATTAGTTTTTTAGCCATCTTTTTATCTAAATATACTTACGTTCGATATTTTAAAGATCTTTACGATATAAAACATCCTTTTATGTATATATTATTTTTAAATTATCCAAGTATCACGTACTTTTCCATTTGGATATTTGTAAATAACAATGACAACGTTGCTATTAAGATGTTAAAAATAACTTATTTAAGTGGATTTGTTCTATATGCATTATGTATTATTTTAGTAATTATAGATAAATTTCCTATTCTAAAAGTAGACGTTTTGATGGGGATAGTACCTTTGGGATTATACATCATTCTCGGTTCTGTTTTTATATTGCATGGGATTAATTATTTGCTTTATCTTGAGAAGTGGAAAATAACTATAATTTTATTATCTTCATATTGTTTGTTTTTTTGCATCCAGCACTTTCTTTTAATGAATTTTCTAGGTTTTATTAACGTTTTTATTACTCCAGTTTTTTTTGTGATTTGGGCAATTCTTTTTGTATGGTTGTCTGTCGTAAAAACTCGTCCGTGATCTAAGACGCTGCTCTCACGGCAGGCAAGTGCCAGTCTTGGTTGATGGTTTTTGTCCAAGCGTGGACTGATTGTCGTCTGTTTTCACGCCACGAGACGGGCAGAAATCCCGTTTCCAACCGATACGAAGCAAATGAACACCATGTAATGAACCCCTTTTAACAAAGGGATTTCAACGAGGTAATAGACAACATGTTCAAAATGAAAGATGCTGCAAGTATTGCAAAAGACAGTTGTTGCAAATGCAAATAGTTTTTTATGAAAATAACTCCTCAAAAAATTATCAAGGTTTTATATCCACTTACATCTTGCGCTATTTTTATGCGTTTAAATGTCATAATAGTACAATTCTGGATTGTAGATGGCAACGCTCTATTTTTATGGTTAATGAGATTTTTTTTTATTATTTCCTTAATATCTTTTATGTTTTTTCTCTATTATTTATATAAGTTATTTCAATCCTCCTGAATCCGTGAAGTAAAAAACGCCTCGTCGCTTTTACGGATTCAGGAACCCTGTTTTTGAAAAAAACGACGACAGTTCGGACTTGTCGTCAGGTTTGTGTAATACATTGCGCGCAAGCACTTAACGATGCTTAACCCCTGGCTTCGGCCTGGGGAGGGAAACCGCCCGGAGTCCGTGCCTTGTTCACAAACCCCAGTATCAAGTCCCATAGTCCCAGTTCCATGTCCCAGTCCTATTTGTCTCATTCGTCTCATAGGTCTCATTTGTCCCAGTCCCAAAACCTCCAATGTCGTATTCATGGGGCATGTCACATGGTATTTGAGTACGAAAGTGTGAAAAAACGGATGGGATTTTGTCCATGAAAAAGTAGTATTGGCCGTATTTCGTTCAGGTCTATGCCTCGCCCCGTTGGGGCTAATTCCAATGACCTGCATCACACCAGATGGATCGGCAGGGGTTATATTAGGAGTCGTTCAAAAATTAAGTTTTGCAATTCCGGTTTCTTTTGGTCGCCTTTCGCCTGGCTTCCCCGGTCGCGTTAAATAAAAAATGGAGATTCACATCGCCATGAAATTTATAACATGCATTTTTCTTTTATTTGCCGTATCCATGTACGCCAATGAAATTTCAAATAAAGAAGCCTACCAAAGAGCCAGGAAGATACAAAACGATCAGAAGAAATTATTCGAATGCGAATTGAGCAATGAAGAAATTCTTGAAGCGACAAGATTTGATCTCAAGCAGAATAATATCTCCGTGTCAACTTTTAGTGATGCCGCAAATAAAACACGGGTACTTGTAGATGCACTCAGGCAGGTTGTAGTTGATGGCAAGGACAAGGACATGGTTTTCTCTGAAATGGAACTCAAACGGCTTGGTATCACCGAAGAGAACTGGAAGTACTATACAACCAATTATAGGACGAAAGAAAAGATCGCAAAATTGGAGGAAATGATACCTGATAGTGAGGATAAGATTGTCGAACAATTTTCAAAGCCGTTGCGGCCGATACTGGAAAACTGGCTGCTTGAAACAAAAATCTTAATGGATTTTGACAATAAAAACCCTGACAAGCGAGAACTTCCAAATAGCCAAAAACTTTTTTGCTGGTGGGAAAACGCCTTGAAAAAATATGATATTAAACCAGAGGACAGTAAAATTATCATTCAATTTCTTTCTCGGGAATCATCACTGCCACCACAGGATCAGAAGTATTGGCGTTCTTACTTTGAGAAAAAATTGAAAAAATGATAAGCAACGGACATTTTGGACAACCAAAATAGAAAAGTCCTGGGCAATACCTTGGGGCTTGGTATGTCCCTCTCCCGTTGGGGCTAATTCCAACATCAGCCAGGAAAATGCATGTCACATGGGTTTTGAGTACGAAACCGATGATTTTTTGATTTGATTTTACATTGATCTCGTGGGGTAAAGTGCCCTCTTGCGGCGTGGATAAGGAAGGTCGGAATGGGCGTTCGGAAGTTGAAAATAAGCGTTGGGGCTTATATTCTATTTCTTTCGTCGAGTTGTCAAAAGAAGGATCAGGAATGCTCTAGAAGGAATACATCAGATGAAGAGAACTGCATGTGGATTGTTTGTGTGCGCGTCGTTGGCGTTGAGCGCGCCATTGTCGGCTCAGTTTCGTGAATCCGGTTTGCCTGGCGAGGTCAAGGTCGATACTTGGTCAGGCTACAAGCGGCTGAATTTTGTTGTCGATGGTTGTCCTGCCTGGATCATCGAGCCGACTGAGGTTGCTCCTGGGAATCCATGGTTGTGGGGTATGGAGTTTCCTTTTGCATTTGTCGAACGTTGTTCGGCGCCGGACTTGTTGAAGGCCGGGTACTACTATGTCCATGTTCAGGTTGGGAACACGTTTGGCTGCCCGAAGGCGATTGAGACCTTCAAGAAGTTCTACGGGATCTTGCAATCTTGCGGCTTGGCGAAGAAGGGCGTGCTGTTGGGGATCAGCCGTGGCGGGTTGTATGCGTACCGCTTTGCGGCGGTTTGTCCGGAGGGAGTATCGGTGATTTACGGCGATGCTCCGGTTTGCGACTTCAAGTCATGGCCTGGCGGGAAGATGAACGGGGTAGGTTCCAAGGGCGATTGGGAAGCGCTGATCAGGCATTATGGCTTCAAGGACGAGGCCGAAGCGTTGGCGTACAAGCTCAATCCCATTGATACGCTTGAGATCCTGGCGAAACACAAGATTGCCCTGATCCATGTGGTAGGAGACGCGGACAAGGTCGTGCCTCCGGCGGAAAATACTGCCGTGGTCAAGGAACGCTACCTGAAGCTGGGAGGCGTGATCGAAACAATCCACAAGCACGATTGCGACCACCATCCCCATGGCTTGGAAGATACGACGCCAGTCGTCGAATTCATCAAGAAATACAATCGTTGAGCAAGTCAATAAAAAGCATCGCCCTCCGCCGGAAAGCCCAGCGGAGGGCGATGTGTTTTCAACAACCGAGGTTTACTTGAGGAAGATTTCAATGACCGGGACTTCGCCTGCCTGTTGCGGCACTACGACAGGCAGGTTCAGGGTGACCGCGCCTGATGGCGATCCGCTGGTCATGCCGGTTTGGGCGACCGTTGAGCTGAAATGGATTTCGCTGCCGTCGCAAAGCAGTTGCGCGTATTTGACCTTGTCCGCCAATCCTGGGAGGTGGATGTGCTTGAAGGGCCAGCTGAAGAAGTGGATGTAGAGTCGATTGGTCTTTGGATTGTAGGTATATCTGCAATCGTCTGGCGCCTTGAATTCCGAAGGAGCCTGTCCGCAACCGTAGATCGAGCGTCCGTTGTACTTCATCCACTTGCCGAAGGAGGCGAGCCGATCCATCGCCCTGTGGTCGATGTATCCCCTTGAAGTCGGTCCGACGTTCATCAGGAGGTTTCCGCCCCTTGAGACGTGGTTGATCAGCATTTCGATGCACATTTTTGGAGATTTCCAGGTTGCCTCGTCGCGGAAGTATCCCCAGGATCCCGAGAATGTCTGGCAGCCTTCCCAGACGACTGGGTTTCCGTCTTCGTCAACCATGCCCTTGTCCGGGGTATATTGTTCTGGCGTGACGATATCGCCTGAGCCCGGGAGGTCGAGCCGGTTGTCAATGATGATGTCAGGCGCCAGCGAGCGGACGAGCTTGACGAGTTTTTCGGATTCCCACTGGTCCCGTCCCTTTCCGTTAGGTCCCGGATAGCTGAAATCGAACCAGATAATGTCGATTTTCCCGTAGTTTGTCAGGAGTTCGGTGACTTGGTCGCGCATGTATTGCGCGTATCTGGTCATGTCCCTGCCCTTGTCGTATTCCTCTTTTTTGGCCTTGTTTCGCAGTGGGTGGCATCCATCGAGCGTGAAATCCGGGTGGTGCCAGTCGAGGAGCGAGTAGTAGAAGCCGACCTTGAGTCCTTCTGCCCTAAACGCCTCGACGATTTCCTTGAGCAGGTCTTTTTTGATCGGGGTATTCGTCGCCTTGTAGTCTGTATATTTGCTGTCCCAGAGGCAGAATCCCTCATGGTGCTTTGACGTGACGACCATGTACTTCATTCCCGCTTCCCGCGCCGCCTTCGCCCATTCCTTCGGGTTGAACATATCGGGTTCGAAGAGATCGAAATAGACCTGGTATTCTGCATCGGAGCGTTCTTCCCTGTGCTTGATCCACTCATGCCTTGCGAGCATCGAATAGAGTCCCCAGTGAATGAACATCCCGAATCTGTCATGCGTAAACCAACTGGTATCCCCGCGACCGTACTTGCCCATCGTCTTGCTCCTTGACTTTTGTGGTTGATGAATAATATTGATATTGTCGACAAAACCCAAAAAACTATATCCGCGCGCTTGGGTCTGTCAAGCATTGCCCGAGATTAAAAAAATAATATATTTTCATAATAAGCCTATTTACCTAAAGAGAAGCTCCAATGAATTTGACTTTGAAGAACATTCCTTGTTTGTCGTATCCATTGCCAGAGGATGTGATGTGCTTGAAGTACGCTGGCGAGTACGAGGCGGAACGAGATTTGATTGATTCTCTTTTGGAGCGTGGGTTGCCGAAGCCCTTGCGCGAGCGTTTGATGATGGAGCGGCTCTTTATCAAGGGGATGCTTGAGAACTATACCGTCGAGTATCAGGATGGTCTGGACAAGCTCGAGGCGGAAATTCAGGATTTCAACGTCGATGAACTGAAAATATTGTTGGTTGGGGGTCATCTTGACTGGAGGTTGAATCAAGGCAACCTGGTTTTCCATCGCTCCTTTTTCTCCAGCCTGCTTATCAACGCCCCTGTATTGAGGCGCAGGCTCAAGGACAAGAAGCTAAGGAACTACTGGTTGGCACAGGATTCGCTGCTGGACGACAACATCGAAATCCTCAAGGCTCAGGGCAAACGTGCATTTCGCTTCCATATCAAGCATTGGATTTCGCCTTCTGGCGATGCGTTCGTGCCTGGGCAACGCCTGCGTGTCCATCTTCCGTTTCCGTTGAAGAATGACGAGCAGAGGCGGATTGAACTCAAGGACTCGTCGCCGGGCATAGTCATTTCCGACGGTCCGCAACGGACCGCGTATTTCGAGGTGGCGCCTAAGGAGAATGTTCCGTTCTTCATCGAATATACGTATGAGTACCACTTGCAGTATGCAGACTTGTCCCAATCCCTTGAGGCTCCGAAGCAGCCTTCGCGCGATTTTGCTGGCTATGTAAGCGAGCGGCTTCCGCACATCCGTTTCACGCCGTACTTGCGTGCGTTGCTGTGCGAGATCCTTGAAGGCAAGGAGACGACGATGGAGCAGGCTAGGGCAATCTATAATTTCGTGACGACGAATGTCAAGTATGCCTACATGCGCGACTATTTTCTCATTGAGAACATCACTGAGTTCGCCGCGTCGAATCTCCGCGGCGATTGCGGTGTCCAGACCTTGTTGTTCATGACCCTTTGCCGGATGATTGGCATACCGACTCGCTGGCAATCTGGTTTTTCCGCGAAGCCGGGGTCGGTAGGCAGCCACGATTGGTGTCAGTTCTATGTTCAGCCTTATGGTTGGTTGTATTGCGATCTGTCCTACGGCGGTGAAGCGTGGCGAAGCGGCAACGTGGAGCGCTGGAACCACTACTTCGGCAACCTGGATCCGTTCCGAATGGTTGCGAACTCGGAATTCCAGACGGAATTCAATCCGGTGAAACGGTTTATGCGCAATGATCCGTATGACAACCAGACTGGGGAAATCGAGACGGATCATGGATCTCTCACGGATTCGCAGCTCGATCGCGGAAGGGAAATGCTCGATGCATCCGAAATCTAGTCATTGACACCATTCAAAACTAACGGCTCCTAAGGACGGGAATCAATGGATCTCAAGTTAAGCGAGTATTTGTCAGGCAAGGTTGGGAACCATTTGCTCCCATTCTTTTGGCAGCACGGCGACCATCACGACAGGCTGGTGGAACAGGTGGCGCGAATCGCGGCAAGCGGGTGCCGGGCGCTGTGCGTCGAGTCAAGGCCACACAAGGATTTCTGTGGTGAGACATGGTGGCGGGACATGGATGTCATCCTCGCAGAATGCGAAAAGCGAAACATGAAGGTGTGGATTCTTGACGACAACCATTTCCCAACGGGCAATGCAAACGGTCTGCTGAAGGCCAAGTATCCAGAACTGCGCAAGTGGCACCTCGTCGAGCACCATGTCGATATGATCGGTCCGATGAAGGACGCTGGATTGCTTGTCAACGATCCGACTGATGAGCATCAGCTTCTTGGGGCATTCGCATACGCTCGAAACGAATTGGACGAAACCTTGGCGGAACCGATCATCGATGTGACGGACAAGGTTCATGATGGGCAGCTGATCTGGGATGTTCCCCGTGGTTGCTGGCGCGTGTTCTTCCTCTACAAGTCGCGTCAAGGCGCGTTGGGGCACCAGAAGGATTTCATTGACATGATGCGCAAGGAGTCCGTGGAGGTACTGATTGAAGCCGTCTATCAGCCGCATTGGGAGCACTACTCCAAGTATTTCGGCAAGACGTTGGCGGGATTCTTCTCTGATGAGCCTGGGTTGGGCAATGCCTGGTTCCGAAATACAAGCATGGATTTGGGCATGTATAACCGAAGGGTTGGGATGCCTGCATTGGCAATGCCCTGGCATGATGATATCCTGGCCGCGATGACGGCGGAACTTGGCGAGGATGCGCTTCCCCTGCTGCCGGCGTTGTGGTACGACCTTGGCGAGAAGACCGGTCTTGTCAGGTTGGCGTTTATGGATCAGGTGACGCGTCGATACCGGGATTGTTTCGTGAAGACATTGGGGAATTGGTGCCGCGAGCATGGAGTCGAGTACATTGGGCACATCATCGAGGACATGAACGCCCATGGTCGCATGGGGTGCAGTGGCGGACATTATTTCCGGAGCCAGGAAGGCCAGGACATGAGCGGGATGGATGTCGTGTTGCATCAGGTGATGCCCGGAATGTCTCACATCAAGCATACCTCAACCACGTTTGGAGGGTTTGCAGATCCTGAGTTTTTCCAATATACGCTGCCGAAGTTATGCTCGTCTGCAGCCCAGATCGAGCCTTCGTTTCACGGTCGAGCGATGTGCGAGGTATTTGGTGCCTTTGGTTGGGCGGAAGGAACTCCGTTCATGAAGTGGCTGATGGATTTTCTGCTTGTCCGAGGAATCAACCAGTTTGTGCCGCACGCGTTTTCGCCGACGTTCCCCGATCCCGATTGCCCGCCGCACTTCGGCGCGGAGGGGCATGACCCGCAATTCCCGGGCTTTACGAAACTCATGGGATATACCAATCGCGTCTGCCACTTGCTGGACGGCGGCAAGCCAGTCGTCGATGTCGCGCTTCTGTACCATGCCGAGGCCGAATGGATGAGCCGTGACCTAAATGGCGCGATGCTGAACCAGAAGCCTGCCAGGGTGCTGATGGACAATCACGTTGATTTCCATATCATGCCCGGCGATGTCCTTGCCAAGTTGCCGAAGGTCGAAGACGGGAAGTTTATCGTCAATGGGAATCGTTACGGGTATCTGATCGTGCCTGAGTCGCCGATGTTACCGCCTGCCGTGATGAGCGGCATTGCGTGCCTGGCGGACAAGGGAGTCAAAGTCTGGTTCCTGGATCAGGCTCCCGAAAAGTGCGATGTGCTGGCGACCATTGTTCCCTTCGATGAGCTTTCAGCGTTGCTACAACGCGAAAAGCTTCAGGGAATCGGCTTGCAGCAACCGCTTCGTGAATTGCGATTCACCCACCTCAAGCGCAAAGGAACCAACATATTCTTCTTCGTCAACGAAAACCTCCACGATGCGGTCGATGCCAAAGTGACGCTTCCGGTGGCAGGGCAGTACCTCCAAATCGATCCGCTTGAAGAGAAGGTTGTTCGTGGCAAGACCAATGCCAAGGGAACGATGACCTTGAAGCTGGCTCCCTACGAATCGGCAGTTGTCGTGTTGGGCAATCTGACGGAGCAAGAATGGAAGAGCTTCCCAATGCCCAAGCGTTGTGGGACAAATGTGCTGGAGCTTAAGCCCGAGTACAAGGTGGAGCTGGCTAGCTGGGAAAACTTGGAAGCCTTCGAACCATACTGCAAGACAACGGAACTTTTCAATGTCACAGGACACGGGAAAAATCCCGCATTCTCGGGAAATATCCGCTACAAGGCGACGATTCAGTTGACTGCCGAGCAAGCCAAGGGAATCCTGGACCTGGGTGTCGTGGGGCAAACTGCCCAAGTCTGGCTCAATGGCAAGGACCTCGGACTCAGAATCTGCCCGCCATACCAATTCAATCTGGCAGGAGCGGCAAAATCTGGCGAGAACAAGCTTGAGATCCTGGTCGCCAACACGCTTGCAAACAAGGTACGCGATAGGTTTTCGTTCTTTGTCCAGTTGACGCCCAGCGGCCTGATGGGACCCGTTGAGGTAAGGAGCCGTTGAAAAATTAAGTTAAAAAAGCAGTTGATGTCATAACGACAAGCGCCTATCGCCCAACTTTTTGTGGTTCCCAAAAAACGCCATGATATTCGCTGGCATCTTTTTTTTAGGATTATTCATTCATCCTTGTGTTCTTCTTGCATGTCCTTGTTTGGCTTTGCTTCCCACCTAACCAGCAAATTCCCTATGTCATATTCCATCCCGTTTGTGATGTAGAATTTTTCCCATTCGTCACTTAAAAAATTGATCTTTTCCCTCGTATTATCGATATTCCCATCAGAAAAGTCCTCTTGTATTCCTTTGAGAAACATACGGATAGGAGCTTTCACTCCGCTAAGCAAGAGAACGTCACAATATCTTCTGTACATGGAACAAAATAAATAACATGTGATTACGTTGATTGCACATACAATTAAGAATGAAAGCAAAAATTTTTTCGACATGTTTATTCCTCCACTCTTGGCAAGCCTATTCTATGTATGTGGCGGCTTGATTCCCATCTACTGCCTGATTTTGAGGGCGATATCGGTTTCCAAGGTGTCCAAGGTAATCTCAATGGTCTTGTTTTTTGCCTGGTAGGTTTCGGTTTTCAAGGGTTTGCCATGCCAGGTTTCCCAGAATTCCACCTGATATGCACCGTCTTTGGGGACCGGAATCGAGAAGGTGGCTTTAGGGAGCGGTTCGACGATGCTGTTTTCGTGGTTGTACCAAGTGCTTTCGGCATTCTGCAGCCAGGCCAGCGTGATTGATTTCGAGGCGATTCCCGTGGCGATTGCCTGTGGGATCTTGGAGTGTCGGCAGCCCGTGAAGGTATAATGTGGGATTTTGATCCAGTCCTTGCCGTGGTTTTCAAGCCTGATCGTACGGGTTCCAGCAGCGATCGGCACTTTGACTTCCTCTTTATAGACGCTTTCCCACAGTGTCCATTCTTTGCGATATACCCAGCTCTTGCCGTGTCCTTCGCCGCAGGGGTATTCTTTTTCAAAGGCAAGCTTGTCGTCAACATAGATTTTCAGATGGCCTGAATTCGAGACTGTGTCGATGAACGGCATGAAGAATCCGTCTTCCGGGAAGTTGACGGTAAAAGTCGGGAATGTACGCAAGTTTTCGTGTCCTGTTCCCTGTACTGTGGCGAGTAGTTCTCTTGCATCGCTAATTTCTCCAAATTGGTCGATTTTGAATTGGTCTGTGTTTGCCTTTCTGAATCCCGCGAAGGATTGAACGACGACGTCCCTTTGGGCGGGATCCTTGATGGGCACGGGATCGAAATCCGAGATGCCGATTGGGATGATGTCGAAGACTTCTTGTCCGAACGGGATGCCGTTGGCGAAGTTTCTCAATGCCTTGAAATGGAAGAAGAGGTTGAGCGGCGCGATGTAGTTTTCGTGCCACCAAGGCATTGGGTTTCCGTTGCATCCTGTCATCAATGCCGCCCAATTGGCGTTGTGAAGCGCCCAGCCCTTGGGATCCTTGTCAGCCGTCGTAGAATGGCTGCGAATGCCGAATTCGGCGAAGATGTGCGGCTTTTTGAAATTGTTCCATTGCGTGGTGCAGAATTCGATCGTTTGCTTGGCGACGTTCAGGTCGTTGTTGGTGTAGCAGTGTGTTTGCACGATATCCATTTCTGGTATTTCCCAGCATTCGACCGGTCCTGTTTTGCCCCACCACGAGGTTGTGATCAGGTGGTCGTAGGGATCGAGCTTTGCCAAGGCAGGCGCCATTTTCCTATGCCATTCGATGATCGTTTTTGTTGGCGAATTCGCCCAGCCTTCGAATTCGTTGCCGAATTCCCAGCATTGAATGCGCTGGGAATAGGTCCACCGAGCGACCTGGTACCGCAGGCGCTTGAGGTAGATTTTGGCGGCTTCTTCGTTGGTGAACCAATCGACGACGTTTTCGCACGGTCCTCCATTGGCTTTGTTGTAGGGGTTGTCCTTCCAACCTTGCTGCCTGAAGTCCTGATGGGTATCAAGGCACATCATGTAGTAGAAATCGTACTTTTCGGCGGCATCGAGCACATGGTCAACTTGCGCGGCTTGCTTCTGTCGGTACCGAACCAGGCCTTCTTCCCATTCAAGTCCCAAGCCGTATGAACTCAACCACCAGCGATTCCAGTTTTCACCGTTTTCAGCCATCAGTTGAATGCCTTTCAAATGCCCGAATTCACCTGCGCGGTAGATTGGGATGTTGTGTCCGATCGGAAGATGGGTTTCCCCGTTGTCGTGGATGAAATAATGGGGATCGATTGGGCTGACGCGGACAAAGCCACGCTCCTTGGAGGCAGTGATCGTAATCGGGTTGGGCAAGGTGTATTCCACGCTGCCCGTGTTGTCCTTGGCGACTAGCTTGACGCGAAGCTCGCCCGGCTTGAACGCCGTAAGGCGAACCTTCCATGTGCCATTGCCGCCATAACCGATGATTTCATTGCCCTCGATTTCGCGGATCCGCATGGGAACCATGTAGAATCCAGGCATGGTGTAGGTCTTGCCGTCAGTGTCGGTGACAAAGGCATCCAGGGTCACCTCGTCGGGATCGTATGGATTTTCCCATTTGCCCTGGAGGTCGACGTCCAATTCGATTTTCGAGTAGGTCTTCGCCGTGGCGGGCGCTTTGGCGGACAGGGCAAGAGGCTTGGAACAGGAAATGCCAGTTGCGGGAACCTCGTCGGGCATTTTGGCAAAAGCGAATGAGACCTGCGCGATGACCTCGTCGGCAGAGTCAAACTGCTTTTTCGAGGCAATTGCCTGCTCGACCGTCTTGCTGCCCGCGACGCGAACCGGCAGGAAGTTGGGAAGCTTTACGGAAATGCCCATTTTGCCGACTTGCCCGTAGGTGAGTTCCTTCGCCCAATGGGACATGCCGCTGGCAATTGCCAGGTACTCGTCGAAGGGCGATACGGCAAAGATGTCTGTAGCCTTGCCGAAACTGGCATATGTATATACGCCATGCGTCAGGTTCAGAGTCTTTGGCTTGCGCAATTTCAGGGTTGCCTTGACTCCATTCTCGATGGCATCCAGGGTCATTTGGTATGCCATTGGCTGGACATCGTCTCGCGTTCCCCAAAGTCCGCTCAGCTTGAGGCTGCCGCCTTCGCAGGAAACCGACTCCACCTTGCCTTTGGCAAGTGTCTCATAGACCCAGGAGTCGTGCCAATAGAAGAACCCATAGGTGGCCTCCAAGCCGGAGGCTTTGGGACTCAGGATGATTTGCGGAGCCTTGGAATCGACGACTATCGTGCCTTCGGGCTGGATCAGGGTATAGTCCCCGTCTTCTGCGACCTTCCAGGCTTGAGCCAATCCCGCCGATGACAATGCCAACAAACTCACTAGAACAAGGTGTCTCATAGTCGCTCCTTTATTTATGGAAAGAATGCCTGTCGCCTGCAAAGCTACGATGAAGTCAATAATGTGATTCCCAGAATCTTGATTTTCAAGTACTGAAGAAATTTGTCGAGATGAAGGATGAAAATGATTTTCCTCGGTTTTGTATTTATGGGGCATGTCACATGGTTTTTGAGTACGAAAGTGTGAAAAAATTCCATTGGGTAAAAGGGCTTTTCTGGAGTGATTTCAGGCACAAAAAAGCCCCGGGTTTCTGGTTGGAAACCCGGGGCTTTTGTTTTTGAAAGACTTTAGCGTCTCTTGGCTTGGCGACGCTTGATTTCGCTCGGCTTCTCGTAATGACGACGGTTGCGAAGCTCCTTCATCGTACCTTCCTTGTCCAGCTTCTTCTTCAGCTTTCGAAGGCTTCTTTCGATGGGTTCACCCTTGCGGCATTTGATTTCTGACGACATTTCTTTCTATCACCCCCTTGGCGTCAATTGGGACTGACGGTATTTACTGATTTTTTGCGAAGTTTACTGTACAACAAAAAACGATATTGTCAAGAGGATTAAGGAATTTTTCCTGATTGTCACTTGACGTTTTCCTTGACCCACTTTTGTGCGAAGGCAAGGACTTCTAGGTTCATGGGGATGAGTTTCGGCTTCTTGGCGAAGTTTGCCGCGAGTGCGGTTTGGAACGCCTCTTCCGGGAGTCCGGTGAGTCCCAGGCCAAGCATGACGCCGAGCATGACCGTGTTGGCGCCCCTGGGATTTCCTGCCTGGATCGCCAGATCCTGGGCGGGTACCGCAACGCCCTTGACACCCTTGGGGAGTTCGACGTCGCCGATGATCGCGTCGTACATGATGATCCCGCCAGGCTTGACGTCGTTCTGGAACTTTTCAAGCGAGGGACGATTCATGGCGACGAGGAGGTCGGGATGATAGACGACTGGCGAGCCGATCCTGTCATTCGAGATGATGACGGAGCAGTTTGAGGTGCCGCCGCGTTGCTCGGGTCCGTATGAAGGATACCATGAGACTTGCTTCCCGACGGCCTGTGCGGCTTGGGTCAGCATCGTTCCCAGGGAGAGGACGCCTTGTCCGCCAAAGCCTGCAATCTTGACTTGCGATTCCTTGAAGTTTGGATCCTTGTGCTCGATCGGGGCGGCAATCGAGTCCAGTTCGAAGAGTTTTTCCAGGGATTCGGTTGAGAAGTCGCTTGTTGTGCGTTCCACGCGTTCGGCTTCGGCGGTGCGGTCGCGGTAGTTTCCAAGGGGGAATTCCTTGACCATTTCGGTGTTGATCCATTCGTTGTTGGCTACGGCGTTCTTGCCGAGGTTGGTGGGGCAGGGGGAGAGGATTTCCACGAAGGTGTATCCCTTTCCTTCAGCCTGGATTTCAATGGCCTTGCGGATGGCGCGGCGTGCGTTGCGGATGTTCTTGATGTCCGAAACAGCGACGCGTTCCACAAAGACGGGAGCCTTCAAGGTGCTGATCAGCTCGCACATATGGGTGGGATAGCCTTGGGTCAACGGATCGCGTCCGTCAGGGCACGTGATGGTCTTTTCACCAATCAGGGTGGTGGGAGCCATCTGCCCGCCGGTCATCCCGTAAACCGTGTTGTTGACGAAGAATACGGCGATTTTCTCGCCACGATTGGCAGCCTGCAAGGTCTCGTTCAGGCCGATCGAGGCCAAGTCGCCGTCGCCCTGGTAGGAAATGACCACGCAATCGCGGGCGCGGGAAACGCCTGTTGCGACTGCTGGTGCGCGTCCATGGGCAACCTGGATGTTGCCGGCGTCAAAGTAGTAGTAGGCAAAAACCGCGCAGCCGACGGGGCTGATCACCACGGTTTTGTCCTGGATGCCGAAGTCCACAAGTGCCTCGGCAATCAGCTTATGGATGATTCCGTGGCCGCAGCCTGGGCAGTAGTGTGTCGCCGCCGGTGCGGCGGAAGGTCCCTTGCGCGGAAACTCGGAGTAGATGCCTTGCGTACGAATGATTTTTTCTTCCATTGTTCAGGTCCCCCTTTATTTGGCGGCGGCGTTGATGGCGTCGCTGATCTGGTTCAGTTCGATGAGGTTGCCGCCCAGGCGGTTCACCAGCTTCACTTGTTTCTTGCATTCAATCGCAAGCCTCAGGTCGTCAGCCATTTGACCATTGGACATCTCGACGGAGATGAAGGTCATCTTGTCGCGCGCGGCCAGTGCCTTGGCTTCTTTGACTGGGAATGGATTGAGGGTGATCGGGCGGAACAAGCCGACCTTGAGTCCTGCCTTGCGGGCTTCGTCCATCGCGGTCTTGGCGATTCTGGAGGAGATTCCATATGCGACGAGGACGATGTCGGCATCGTCGCAATTGAGCATTTCGACCCTTGCCTCCTCGGCGGCGATCTTGGCGTACTTTTCTTGGAGATAGTCGTTGAATTTGCCAAGTTGGTCGAAGTTGAGGAAGATTGAGGTGACGAGGTTTTCACGGGTTTCCGGGATTCCAGCGACTGCCCAGTCGGTGTCAATTTTCGGCACGACTGCTTTTTCCGGGTATGTGAATGGCTCGATCATCTGTCCGAGCACGCCATCAGCAAGAACATAGGCCGGAGTTTTCCACTTGAAGGCCAGGTCGAAGGCCAGCATGGTGAAGTCGCACATTTCCTGGACGGAGTTTGGAGCAACGACGATTGGCTTGTAGTTTCCGTGCCCGCCGCCTTTGACCACTTGGTTGTAGTCGCCCTGTTCGGGACCGATATTGCCCAGGCCTGGGCCTGCGCGCATGATGTCAACGATGACGCAGGGCAATTCAGCGCCAGCCATGTAGCTGACGCCTTCCTGCATCAAGGAGATTCCAGGGCCTGAGGATGCGGTGAAGACGCGATGGCCTGCTGCAGCCGCGCCGTAGCACATGTTGATCGAGGCTTCCTCGGATTCAGCTTGCAAAAACTTGCGGCCCAACTTGGGGTAGAGCGCCGATGCCTCGTGCAGAACCTCCGAGGCGGGAGTGATCGGATAGCCGAAAAAACAGTCGGAACCGGCATACAATGCGCCGATGACGACAGCTGTGTTCCCTTTAACTAATGTGGTTGCCATGATTGATTTTCCTTAGAAGAAAGTTGCGGTTTTGGAATGAGGTTGATTTCAGCCCTTCTTGGGGATGTGGACTTCCAGTGCGTGAGGTTCGGGGCAGGTATAGAAGCAGGATGCGCATCCGATGCATCCTGCGCCCTTGTAGACCACTGGGAGGTAGCCGCGAGCATTCAGTTCAGTGCCGATTTCAAGCACTTTCGTGGGGCAGGCGTCAACACAACGTCCGCAGGATTTGCATTCCAGTGGATTGATGAGTGGATACGGTTTCGTGGTGTCCATGGTTTCAGGTTCCTTTGTGCGTTCGATTGACTCGGTAGAACGAAAAATAACAACAAATCTAAAAATATAATCCATCCAAGCTAAAATGAAAATAAAGGACGCTAAAACTCGAAAAATCAACGTGAAAACAAAACCGAAAATTTCACGGTTTCGTACTCAAAATACATGTGACATGCCTTTTCGTGGCGGGAGTTGAAGAAGATGGGACCGGGACTGGTCGGACTGGTCTGACTGGGTCTGACTGGGTCTGACTGGGTCTGACTGGGTCTGACTGGGTCTGACTGGGTCTGACTGGGTCTGACTGGGTCTGACTGGGTCTGGCAGGGTCTGACGAATCTGCGCAGTTGCAGAGCACGATGGTTTGAGTACAGACACCCAGGGTGCTCGTACCTGAAAGCGGCGCTGAAATCTGGCGGAGGTTATTGGCGAGAGGGCTGTGAGGGGAATGGTTGTTTTTCGGAGGGCTTGAAGTGCGACAGTTTAAGTAGGGGCACCCGGGGTGGTCGGATGGCACCGGGGTGGTCGGATGGCACCCGGGGTGGTCGGATGGCACCCGGGGTGGTCGGATGGCACCCGGGGTGGTTGGATGGCACCCGGGGTGGTTGGATAGCACCTTGGGTGGTCGGGGGCACCTTGGGTGGTCGGGGGCACCTTGGGTGGTCGGATGGCACCCGGGGTGGTCGGATGGCATCCGTGGTGGTGCTGGGGCACCCGGGGTGGTCGGATGGCACCTTGGGTGGTCGGGGGCACCTTGGGTGGTCGGATGGCACCTTGGGTGGTCGGGGGCACCCGGGGTGCTCGTACTCAAACGGTGTCGTTGTTCAAGCGGCTGAAAATGACGTATTCCTAGTCTGACGGGTTGGACGGGGTCGGACAGGTCGGACAGGTCGGACGGGGTCGGACTGGTCGGACTGGTCGGACTGGTCGGACAGGTCGGACTGGTCGGACAGGTCGGACTGGTCGGACTGGTCGGACTGGTCGGACAGGTCGGACTGGTCGGACTGGTCGAACCTGTGGGACTGGAACCATGTGACGTTGACGTCGGGTTTTAGGAGCGTGGAGGTTTTGGGACTGGAAGCAATGACTGGAACTTGATCTTTCCTCTGCAAAACCACCTCGAAAGTAAAGAAATCTGTCCGATCAAACGTCAGGAAAACACATGCAAGTTTGAATCATGGGTTATATTGATTGGTGTTCGTATTGGCGGCTTGCAATAGCCGCTTGATTGTGGTTTGAAGCTTGACCAGGAGGCAGTGGATATGGATCGTCCAAAGGCGTTGTTTGTGTTGGGTTCGGGAAGCTATGCCCAAATCTATGGACCTGACGAGGTGGCGGATATTGAGAAGATGTGCCAGCTTCTGGCAGAACCGCAAACCGCAGATGGCGTGCTGAAGAGACCCGATTTGCTGGTGGAAACGGAAATCATTTTCTCGGGATGGGGAGCACCCAAGCTCGATGGCAAGTTTTTGGAAATGGCGCCGAAGCTGAAGGCGGTCTTCTACGGTGCTGGTTCAGTCAGGGCGATGGTGACGGACGCCATGTGGGAACGGGGCATTTTGGTGACAAGTTCCTGGGCGGCAAATGCCATTCCCGTGGCGGAATTCACCTTGGCGCAAATCCTGTTTTCACTGAAGCTTGGTTGGCGTTGGATGTATCGTGGGAAGGCGGAAAGGAAGTATCCCCGTCGCGATACGGAGATGCCCGGCGCTTACGGAAGCACGGTCGGGTTGGTGTCGTTGGGGATGATTGGTCGTCGCGTCGCGGGATTGTTGCGTCAATTTGATCTTAAGGTCATTGCGTACGATCCGTTTGCGTCGCAGGCGGCATGCGACGAATTGGGCGTCGAGCGAGTTGGCTTGGATGATGTATTCCGTCGTTCGGACGTCGTTTCGTTGCACACGCCTTGGTTGAAGGAGACTGAAAACATGATTCGCGGCGAACATTTCAGGCTGATGAAACACAACGCCACGTTCCTCAACACGGCTCGCGGGGCGGTGGTTGCCGAGGAGGAGATGCTCGATGTGATGCAGGAACGCCCGGACTTGACGGCGGTGCTGGATGTGACCTATCCCGAGCCGCCTGCGGAGACTTCCAGGATTTTCACGTTGCCCAATGTGTTCCTGACGCCTCATGTGGCGGGTTCGCTGGGGAAGGAATGCCGTCGAATGGGACGCTATGCCGTGGAAGAATGCCGGAAGTACCTTGCAGACGAGCCGTTGACCTGGCAGGTGACCCGGGAAATGGCGGCGACAATGGCGTAATGCAAGGCGAATCCGCCTTGCCCACTTGAATTTGCAAATAAGGCACACTGACAAATCTGGATGGTGATTATGAAACACGCGATTTATCTCTTGCCGATTATGTTGTCCTGTAGTCTTTTTGGACTGGAGTTGTCTCGCACGGACGAGCTTATTCGATTTGGCGATGGGAATCTGTCCGTCGCCTTCAACCCTCAAGATGGCTCTCCGCAGGGTGTTTGGGTTGGCGGTCGTCAAGTCATCCGCGCTGTAGAGGAGGGCGATAAGCTATGGCTCAACTTGAGTGGAGGCGACCGCCAATGGTTTGACAGATCCCGTCATAGTTGGGTGCTGGAGGATTGTCGGAAGACAAGCGACAATGCGATTGCCCATCAGGTTCGTTGCGGCGATTGGCGCGTGGTTGTCCATACGGAGCTTTTTCCCTCGAAGCGCGAATTGCGTCGCTGGCTGGACGTGAGTTGGGTTGGGGACAAGCCATCGAAACTCTATGGTTTTTCATTTGCATGGGGCATCATTCCCTTTGGTTCTGAAGACATTGCGATGTTGCCTGGCAATTTGGTCAGGCCTGAACTTATACGTGGCAGCGAGTTGAGTCCCAATCGGCGCCGTTCCAGCTGGAATTATCAGCTGGCGATTGTCCAAAGCGGTTCGTTGTCCGCTTGTTTCATGGCTGACGAATTGGCTGAGTATTTCGATCGTGGTGAAATCAACCTTATCGAGCAGGAACAGGGCATCAGGGTTTCCCAAAGTACGGGCATCATGGGGCACATGAATCCCGGGGTTGCCCATCGCTTCGGAGACTATAGGCTTCGGTTTATGGAAACCAATGCCGAGATCGCCTTGACACGTCTGCACGACTGGCGGCGGGAGCTGGGACATGTCCCGCCAAAGGATCGGCCAGACTGGGTGCAAAAGGCAATCCTCTATTCATTCCATCCCAAGGGAAGCATCGGTTCGTCTTGGAACGACTGGGGTGGCTTCAAGCCCAGCACCGAGCAACTGCCGCGGATGCGCAACCTCGGGTGCAATGCCTTGTGGATCCTGCCCATCGAGGATCTGTCGCCATATTGGCCGCGGGACTACTACAAGCTCCAGGAAGGCATCGGAACGGAAGACGAATACAGGCAACTGGTCAAGACAGCCCACCAGCTGGGATTCAATGTCTGGCAGGACATCGTGCCGCATGGGGGATCCAATACCTACCAGCGTGCAAAGGACCATCCGGAATGGCTAGTCCAAGCGGAAGACGGCTCCACGCTCTACTATTGGTGCTTCGACTTCAACTGGCCGCAATGGAGGGACTACATGAACGGAGTCGCAAGGCACTACGTCAAGAACTTCGGCATTGACGGCTATCGAATCGACGCCTGCGGCTCCTCGAAAATCCCCAATTGGAACCCCGACGTCCCGTACGGACGCGCCTCCATGGCTCTGCGTCAAGGCGGCATGAACATGCAGCGGGCAATCCGCGAGGGGGCACGGGCGGAAAATCCAAATGCGGCAACCCTGGCGGAATCCGGCGAAAACATATTTTCCACCGTTTCGGATTCCCTGTACGACTTTACCATGTGCTACAGCTCGATGCCGATGTTGCGCGACAGCGAGCCCGGCACTTTCGTCGGTCATTTCCGCCGTTGGCTTCACGAGCAGCATTGGGCTGGGATTCCCGGTCAAGTTTTGCTTCGTCATATTGAAAGCCACGATTCGTTGCGCGCTGAATACCGTTACGGTCCCGAGGGAATGAGGGCGGCAATGGCAGCGGTTTCTTGGATTCCCGGGATTCCCATGGTCTATCAGGACATGGAAGATGGGCATGCGCCTGTGTTCCGAAGGATTTTCGCCATTCGCGAAGCCTTGCCCGAACTGCAGGGGCACGAGGTGGATTATCTTTCCGTGCAATCACCCCCAGCCCTGTTCGCCATCATCCGGCAACAAGGCGACGACGCTTCCATTCCACTGGTCAACTTCTCCCAAGACCACATCGAGGATCATATCCTCGTTCCCAAGGAAGCCCTGCCGGAAGCCTGCCGAAATGCAGCCCAAGTCAAAGACTTGTGGACTGGGAAGACCATCCAGGTCCAGCAGGCTGGCGACGACCTGAAGATTCCTGTCCAGCTAAGGCCATTCGGAATGGCAATGCTGAAATTTGGCCAAGCACCGCAAATCCCGGAACTTGAAACATCCTTGCTTGAAACGACGTTGTCAGGGCAGTTGACACCAGAACTCTTCAACTTGGACTTTGACGGCAACAAGACACCAATCCAGTTCACAAACAGGATTTCCTCGAAGGCAAACCTCAGCCACGGCAATCTGCTGGTTCGCATCCCAATCCGGAAGGGCGAACGGTGCGACTGGCGGGTCACTGCGGCCAATGGCCGCTGGCAAGACCAGTTCCGTACTCGGCATCCCCTTTTCAATGGAACGACCCGGAATATCTACAGGCTTCCAAGCGGAGGCAATGTGTTGTGGGATTCGCGCCTGTGGCCGTTGGGAACCATCGACCAGCATGCCCGCATGGAGTTCGCCACGAAAAGCGGTCGCCTGGGCATCCAGTTCAATCCGAAACAGTTGCCTGGCGCAGCCTTCATTCTGGATCGCGTCGGAGACGACCATGTGCCATATATTTTCATCATGTCTTCCAACGAGCAAGATCAACTCTTCGGAAAGCGAGACTACGAGGTCGTATTTGATTTCCAGGGCAACTCGACGAACTACCAATACGGCGACAGCAAAACCGGGTTTCTTTCCGCGCCGGCAGGGCAATGGCTCCATGACAATGGCAAGGTCAGGCTCCGGTTGCTTCGAAACGGAATCGTCAGGTCGCTGGAAAAATATCTGCCTGACGGCACGAGAAAATCCCTCGTCGAAAACACACGGCTCTACACTGATGCTGGTTATGCACCCGCAGACGGGGAACATCGTTCCCATAGCGCCAATGACGAGGTCGAACCCTTCTCGCACATTACAACGTTGCCAAACGGAAATACAATCATCCGGTTTTACGGCGAAATGCGTCATGCGCACAGATTCGGCAAACTCTCCGCTCCTATCCAGTATTACACGGAATATCACTTGGACGATTCGGACAGCATCGGCATGACGTTCGGAGTCAAGCCAACCGCGCCACCCTATGGGGAACGTGAATTTGTGGGATTCTTAATGAATACAGGCAGCATGGGGCAAGTATTGCAACTCAAGAGCAATGGAAAAGTCGTCCTGGAAGGACTCGGTGACGCGCAGCGCCAAGCGCAAACCAAAAACAACCTTGACCCCAATACGATCGATGCCATGACCGTGCTCAGTCCCGACAAAACCTTCGCATTTAGCCTCAACGACATCCATTGGCACAGCGAAGGAAAGCCTTTCAACCTCTTTATCCATGGCCACAATGTCTTCGTCGCATGGGGAGATGGCGAACCCGACTTGGAGTACGGCAAATGGAGATTCTTCTCCACTCGCCTCGTCACAACAGCGACGGGTGGGCACCCACAAGCGCCTGCCATTCCAAGCGTCACCCGGGAATTGAAGTCCGAGCAGCTTTTGAAGAGTCCTGGATTCGAGGAAATTGCGCAATTCTCCTGGCTTCGCGAATTGGTTCAGGCCATCCAAATCCAGTCGGACTGGGATTTGCCGCCGGGAATCCAGTGGGACAGCGCCACCAAGTACTCCGGCAAAATCGCGGCCAAGGTCATCGGCGCCAAGGACGAGTATCGTCTTGTCAGGCAGGTCGTTCCAATCCAAATCCTGAAGCCTGGCACGAAATGGAAACTCTCCTGCAAGGCAAAGGGCGAAGGCATCCAGCCGGGATCGATCGGATGGATGCATGCAACCCTGAGATTTGCATTCAGGTCTGATAAGACGGATTACAAAAGCGTAACTATGCCGATGGGGGAATTCGACTGGACAGGCTTTGAAGTCGAAGCAACGATCCCGGAAAACCTCAAGCAGATCACGATCGAGGCAGGACTTAACGGAAATCCAGGCACGCTCTGGCTAGACGACATCTCCCTCACCCCGATTCAATAAGTCACAAAAACAAAGAATTTCCCCCAGTCTCCGTGAAAATCACCACTAATTTCAAAGGCTATTTTTTCGCCTGCTTGGCAGCCACGACCTACGGTCTGAATCCACTTTTTGCCCTCCCGCTTTACAGGCTTGGCTACGATGTTGACAACGTCCTCCTGTGGCGATATTTCTACGCCGTTTTGATCCTCGGCATGTTTTTCGCGGTGACTCGTCGTCCCATTGGTCTTGCGAAGCGTCAAATCATTCCGATGATAAGTTGCGGGATTTGCATGACGATATCATCGATTACGCTTTACCGCGCTTTTTCGGTGATGGATGTCAGCATCAGTGTGACGTTGTTGTTTGTGTATCCGATCATTGTTGCGTTGGTCAACGTCATTGGCTTCCATGAAAAGATCCGGCTGTCAACGATCCTGGGGGTCATATTGTCCTTGCTTGGCGTGATTGCACTATGCAAGAGCGATGGTCAGGCGAACGTCAACCTTGAAGGAATCGTCTGCTCCATCCTTTCGGCCTTTGCTTATGCGTTCTACATGATTATTGTGCGGGAAACCTCGATCAAAACATTGCCGTCTTCGGTTTTGACCTTCTACTGCCTAGGCGTAGGGATTCTGATATTCCTCTTCAGGATCATCGTTTGGGGATCGTTCCATTTTTCATTCACATGGATGGCTTGGGGCTGCCAATTGGCAATGGCAATCTTGCCGAGCATCGTGTCCCTGACCGCAACCAACCTCGCCATTGGTTACATTGGTTCGACGCCGACCGCGATCCTCGGCGCACTGGAACCCGTTACCGGCATCCTCGTTGGCGTCATAATCTTTGATGAAGCGTTGACCTTGCGATTCGTGACAGGAATTGTCTTGATCCTTGTCGCCGTGCTGATTGTAATCGTGGGCGGCAACAAGGAAAGCAAGAAGGAATTGGAGACCTGAGCACGGTCTCCAATCGCTTGGGATTTTTCTCAGACCCTGTCAAAGACCCGGACGTGGTCAACGATGAAGACGTCCGGCAGTTCTGCTTCGAAGAGAATCGGTGCAGGGGTGCCCTTGGGATGGTTGGGCGGGGCATTGAAGCCCGGGCCGCGATACCCGTGGCATTCTGTCGAAACCAAGATGAACTGATCGACATTGGAGATCGGGCCGACGGATACGCTTCCTGGAAGCAGTTTTCCTCGTTCGTCCGCCAGTATCCGGTTCTCTTCGCTGGCGCGTTCAGGGGAGACGACCTTTCCGATCAGTTGGCCGTCTGCGTAGAACGTGTATGAATCGGGGCGCCAATCGACGGCGTAGGTATGCCAGCCATCCGGGGTTTCGACATGATCCCAGATGATGTGACCGGATCCCCGGTAGTCTTTTCCATAGCCGCCCCAGAGGTTGCCCGCCATCATCTTGCCCTTCGTGTGCTGCCAGTAGTTTTCCATCACATCGACCTCGACCCCTGCGAGTGTTGGATCAGGATGCGAACCGATGCCAGGCGCCTGCAGCCAGAATGCGGCGTGCCAGCCCGGGTTCTTGGGAAGCTTGCATCGGATCTCATAGAAACCGAATCGATGGAGGAATCGCGGAGCTTCGGGCTTGCCGAATGGCCAGATTCCGGCAGTGTCCTTTGGCATGTCAAAGGTAAGTGACCCAGTTTGCAGGTGTGGCGAATAGAAGTCGTCTCCCTTGCGCAGGAGATGGAGCTTGAGGTTGCTGTTGCCGTCGAGTTCAACCCCTTCATCGGTATATGTTTTCATCGGCGCTCCCCAGAAGTTTCTTCTGAAGCCCCATTTTGACGAATCGAGTTCCGTGCCGTCGAATTCGTCATGCCATACGAGTTTCCAATCGGCGTCAGCTGGGAGCAGTGAGTCGGCATGGTTGGGAAGCGAGAAGGTTTTCATTCTTTTTGTTCCTGTGTTTGCGTTTTTGGGGTCGACTTGAATTCTAGGTTGTAAATGATGACCAAGTTGAAATGTACGCTCTCAATTGAAGATATCAATGGCTTTTGATGGATTGTGGCGAAATTGAGTTGTCGATACAACGGATTGAGATGACGGAAGCAGGGGTTGCTAACGGGGAAAATCTCGCTATATTTTTTCCTACTGCTCAATAGGAATCCGTAACGGATCGAGAGAAGGGCTTCACAAACCAACATACGGAGAAAAAAATGGAACTCAAAAACAAAAACAAGTCGTTGGTCGCGTACTTCTCAGCTATGGGCAACACAGCTGAAATCGCCAAGATGATTGCAGAACTTACAGGCGCGGACCTATTTGAAATCAAGCCGGTCAAGCCATATACCCGAGAGGACTTGAACTTTCGGGAGCCGACAAGCCGATGCTGCAAGGAGCACGACAATCCGAAGGCAAGGCCGGAAATCGTCGAACCCATGCCCGATTGCGGCAAGTACGACAAGATTTATCTCGGCTTCCCCTCCTGGTGGGCGGAGGCGCCTAGGATCATCCTTACCTTCCTTGAAAAGACAAAGGGACTCGAGGGCAAGACGATCATCCCATTCGTGAGTTCGCATAGTTCCCCGCTGGGCCAACACGGCACATTGCTCCATCCATTCGCCCCAAAGGCAAACTGGCAAGCAGGCGTCAGATTCAAATTGACCCCGCCAAAGCAAGACGTGGAAGCCTGGCTCAAAACAATCAAATGACGGGCGTTGGGGCTGGGACGGAGCCTTCTCATTCATCATTCATCATTCGGAGTTGAAACATGGGCACGCAAGGTGGTTGGACGAAATACGCTGGAAATCCAGTTCTGGGGAACAAGTCTTTGGGGACTTGCTTCGATGTGAACGTCATCCGTGTTGACGGGGTGTTCAGGATGTATTTTTCCTGGCGTCCGAGGAAGTCGTTGGCGGTATGCCACAGTTCGGACGGCATTAATTGGGATGAACCTCGTGAGGTGATGTTGCCGGACGAGCAGTGCGGTTGGGAAAATCAACTCAATCGGAATTGCGTGGTTTGGGCACGGGGCAAGTACCATTTGTGGTACACGGGGCAGGCTCGGGGCTTCAGTCGAATCGGCTATGCGACCAGCAAGGACGGATACCAGTTCACAAGGCATTCCTCAATGCCGGTGATGATTCCGGAATTTCCGTGGGAATTTCAATCGGTAATGAATCCGTTCGTCTTGCATGACGAGGAACGCGATGTGTTCAGAATGTGGTACGCCGCAGGCGAAACCTATGAACCCAATGCCATGGGATATGCGGAAAGCAAAGATGGAGCGAATTGGCGCAAATCACCCATCAATCCAATCTTCGTCAAAGGACAAGACTACTACGACAAGAATCGAATTGGAGGCTGCGAAGTGGTGCGACTGGACGATGGACGCCACCTGATGTTCTATATCGGATACGAAGACATCGACACGGCACGAATTTGCATTGCGGAATCAAAGGACGGAATCGTCAATTGGAGACGGCTGGACTGCAATCCAATCGTGTCGCCGGACAAAGAGAGCTGGGATGGTGACGCCTGCTACAAGCCATCGGTCTTCCGTGACAAAGCCAACAATCGCTGGCTGCTTTGGTACAATGGACGACTCAGGCATGACGAGTACATCGGACTCGTGATTCACCGTGGACTCGAACTTTAAGCCAAATCACTGGTCAAGGGATCAGGGGTGTGAAGTCAATCGGTTTGAACCCGATCTTGAATGCCGGCGAGTCGGGTTTGAGCTTGCCATTTTCGGCAGTCGGGTCTTCGAGCATCGGGTCTTGGAAGATGCTGTTTTTGTCAAAGCCGAGTGCATTCCAATTTTTGAAAGCATTAAGTGACTTTATGTCTCCATCGACTGTTGACCAGAATAGATTATTGTCTGATTTCAGGGCGTTCGGGAGGTTTTTCCCGGCATAGAAGAGTGTTCTCCCCTCGAGCGGGATATTGATGATGATGATATTTTTCTCAAAGACGATGTTTTCTGAATTGTTGCTAAAGTTGTTGAAGTGTCCTTGAAAGCTAGAACTGTGGGCGAAGATATTGTTTCGGATTACGTTGTCCTTGCCGCCTTGCACCATGAAGCCGCCGCGTGAATTTCGCCAAGTAAGGTTGTTTTCGACGGTGTATCCTCCTGCGAAGGAATCGAGGTAGATTCCCCATGACATTGAGACGATATTGTCTGGTCCATTGTAGGAGACGCCATTGCTGTCTCGTACTCGATTATGGTGGATATGGCTTCCGGAGCGCTTGGTTCTGTTGCCTTGAGTGACCTCGATTCCTCCTGTGTCGTCGGTTTCGAGTGACGTATTTTGGATGTCATTGTACGCGATTTCGTTTTTGAATCCTGCGTTTTTGAGCGTGATTCCGTATCTGCTTGAGTTTGTGATTTTGTTTTTGAGGATTCTGTTGGAGCTTGTGCTATCGCCTGTCAGCACGATTCCCCCGATGTGCTTGTATTCGGAACCGAGGTCGGAGATGTCGTTTTCGGCGACGAGTGAGGAAGATGCATTCTGCAAGTAGATTCCGCCCATGCATGAGCGCTCCAAGGTATTGCGTGTGATGCTTGCATTGGAGCATTCCTTCAGGGAGACGGCGTATCTTCCAATGTCCTTGAACGTGCAATTGGTGATGGTCGGAGCGATGGCGTTTTCGATTTCAACGACTCCCTTGTGCCCCATGCTGTAGCCCACGCAGCTGTCTTGGCGGGAATGGGACATCATGGTGAAGCCCAGGCCGTCGATGGTCAGCTTGAAGGGCATGTTTTTTTTGCATTTCAGTAGGATTGGGGTGCCGACCAGGCCTGGATCGATTGAGATCGTCTTCAGGTCCTTGGTTGGGATCAGGTAGAGGAATTCCCCGTCGCAGTACCATTCTCCCGGTGCGTCAAGGAAATCAAGGTGGTTTTCAAGGAAGTACCTGTCGCCCGGATTGAGCGTTGCCTGGCATTCCTTGCCTTGTAGCAGGACGAGATTCTTGTCGGGCATGATTGCTTTGATTCCTACGATTTCCATGAATGCCCTGCATGATCCGCTTTGGTAGATTTTGAGTTCGGTTTCTGGCGTAGCCCATTCTGGTTTTAGGTCGCCTGGTTTGTATTCGAAAGCTGTTTTGCTTGCGAATCTCATTGCATTGTAGTTGGGTTTCGCGAGGACTCTTGCGTCTTCGAAGCGTCTTGCATCGATTGGAATGAGATGTGTTCCGGGTTTTGGTTGCGGGATCTTTGTTCCTTCCGGGACGAGTGTTTTGTCTGTTGTGAGTATGAGTCCTTGCAGGTTGAGTCCTCCTCCCTTGAGGTTTCTCCAGGTCAGGAGGTGTGTGCCCTTTTCGGCATCGATATCGACCATTTTATTCCATTTGAAGCTTCCCCAGGATCCTGTATCAGGGACTTGGGTGAGGAGTTGCGGTTTGGCGTCGTCCAATTGGATCTCGCAGCGGTTTGACATTCCGTTGGGGATATCCCTATTGTCTGCGGCGTATCTCATCCAGAGGGTATATGAGCCTGATTCCGGGACGGTGATCTTGTAGGTCAGCTTATCGTTTACGGAGTGGATGAATCCGATTGAGCCTGAAAAATTGGTCACCTGATAATCGGTTCCCGGTTCTTCGGCGCCTGCGTTGACATAGAAATAGCTGCCTGGGATGTCGTCGGGATTGAGGCTGGGCATTCTTGCGCGCGTCAATGGTTTTCCGTCGCCGAAGACTTGCACTGCAGCTTGCTTCCTGTTTGTTTTCCAGGTCACTGGGAGACGGAGGATGTTGTCTTTCCAGGGTTTTAAGTTGGCCAGCGGGACATCGAAGGCTCCTTTGAAGACGGGCTTTGCGCCTTTTTCCGCTTGGATGGTCAGGCTTTTCGCCGTGGCGTCCTCTTCGTTCAAGACCAGTTCGTCCTGGATGACGTAGGTGCCGTTTTGGACGGTGACGACCAGTTCATCCGCCTCGGTCAGCTTGAGATTGCGCCAATGCTGTTGTGCCTGGACCAGGTCGCGCAAGGGACCCTCGGGCGAGACGGTCAAGTTGACTTGACGGGCAAACGCCTGGAAACTCGTGGCGAAAGCAATGGCGATCAAGGCGAAAGTCATTCTCTTGTTCATCGGAAGCCTCCATGATTTTAGTTTGCTGCAATTCGTGTTGCTACCATGTGCTTGAATGTCTCGAAATCCTTCCAGGACGTGGCGACTTTTATGAGCTTGCCATCGGTTGGGTCGATGACGGTGTGCCCTGTGTCCGTAACGGTTATCGGCAATTCTTCCAGGTTCAGGAAGGCATCGTCAAATGCGAGGTATGCGCCGACGACATCGCAGATCAGCGAGGAGCGTTGCCGCCAATTCGCCGCGTCAGGATGGTTCCAGAACCTGTAGTTTTCGCTGACTGCCTGTGCCAGGGGTGTTGCTCCCAGCCTGATTTTCTGGTAGTCCGGTCCGTCCAGATAGATGAATCCGCATGTGTCGAGGGGTGTGATCGTCATTGAGCGCCAGGGGGCGGCGAATACGGCCTGGGCGGCTTTTGGCGAGGCGACCACATTGTATTCACCGGTGGGATTGGGTTCTCCGAAGTAGCCTAGCCTGACGCTGCCGTGGAGGCCGACAAAGTCGCATTTCCCAGCGATTTCCGGTTTTAGTTCCAGGGCCTTGGCGATATTGTCCAGCGGTCCGATGCAAAGGAGCTTGACGGGTTCTTTGGCGTCCATAATGTATTCGATAAGCGCGGCGCAGCCGTCTTTTCGGATTTCGCCCTTGTAGTCGTCGAGGCGGTAATCCTTGAGCCATGCTGCTTGTTTGTATGCCATGATCGGGTTGTAGTTTCCTGATGGCTTCGGCGTGGGTGCGTCGCCAAGTCCAATGGGGATGTGGTCTTGCCCTGCGATTTCCAGCATTTTGGCGACGATTCGTGCCCTGTATTCTGCGCAGCGCGGCCATGTGATGATGAAATCTAGGCTGACTTCCGCTGATGCGAGCAGGAATGCGAGTGCCCAGGTATCGTCGATGTCGCCTCCGATATCGGTGTCGAGGATGATATGAGTTTTGCTCATGGTTGTTATGTTTGTTTCGTGGAGTTATGGCTCCAAGGTATTTTTTTGCTGTGGTGGTGTGAATTGCAGCATTTATACAGTATAATGATGATCAAAGCCTTTGCAAAGGTTTAGGTGCGGATTTTCGCCAGCTTGAAATCAAGCAAAAAGAATAGGAGTGCCATCATGCGTTTTGCGTTTGTTTTCCTGATGTGTGGTCTGTGTTTGTTTTGCGGTGCCCAGCCGGCAGATGCCAAGCTAGGAACACTGATGGAGTTCGATTCTCTGGACGGACTTCGCCTGCAGATGAATGTTCGTGAATTTCCGGGGAAACTACAGGTCGTGGAGGAGGGCGGGGCGAAATGCGTCGAATTGAAAGCCGACACGAATCCGGGAGGCAAGGGAACCCAGTACTACAGCATTTTGTGTACGTTGCCCGAGCCGCTTGATATCGAGAAATACGCAATCCAGTTTGATGCACGTTCGCTGGATCCGGATTCGACGGTTGCGTTCTACGTCAGAATGTTCAACAAGGGGGAACAGCAATGCGTGTGGAGCTACAGTAGCTGGGAAAATATACTGACCGAGAATTGGGCGGAGTTCAATTTTCAGCGCGAGCTGAACAGCAATGGCATGTACTGGGAACGCAAGGTTGTCTCGGGCAAGGCGGCGAACAAGGTTGGCTCGATACAAATCATCATCGGGACGCGTGAGTACGGCGAGCCTGTGTCGATCCGCGTGAGGAAGCTTCGGTTGGCGAAGAAGGAATCCGTTGAGTTTCTGGAAGAAATGGCTGAATATCCCCGTCGCATCCAGGAGACGGCGTTGGTCAAGGATGGCAAGGCGGTTTCCAGGATTGTGCATCCTGATACGGAATCGGGTCGCAAGTCGGCGAATCGGATTGCGGAGTCGATACGATCCCTTGCTGGTTGCACGGTTTCCTGTCAGGTAGGCGCGTTGGACAGTTTCAAGGATGGGGTTCAGGGAACGAACACGATCTTGCTGGGGAATTTGAATGACAATTTGGCTGTTCGCTTGCTGTATGCGCGCAAGTTGACCTTGGTTGACAGCGTGTTCCCCGGTGCCGGCGGATACTTTTTGCATACGATCCACAACCCGCTTGGCGATGGATGCAACGTCATCGTGGTCGGAGCTTCGGACGAGCAAGGATTGGAGCTGGCGACGGACAAGTTTTGCGAGCTTGTCTCTGGTCGGGAGACCGGAAAGGACTTGGTGCTGGGACGCATTCATCAGATCAAGCTTGATGCCGAGATGTCACGTCGTTACCGAAGCCTGCTGAGGCCGTATCCGAAGGATTATGTCGAGGCTGGATTGCGCCGCGGCCAGGAGCGCTTGGATAAGGGGACGCACACGAGCATCGCCGGTCAATTGGCCGGCTTGGGGACTCAGTACCTGATTAGCAACAATCCCCTTGAGGCGAAGCTGTTTGTTGAATTGTGGCGTCTTTACAAGCAAAGCGCCGTTGTCGATCCGAGGAGGTATGGTGGTCCGTGGGGATTTGACAGCGATTTCCCGTCGATCAACGTGGTGTCATCCTGGGATATCCTTGAGGAGGAGCCGAGCTTGACTGACGAGGAGCGGAAATTCGTCTTCGGTGCAATGATGAAATGGATGGGGGACACGGTCTATGCCAAGTGCTCGGGCGGTCGTCGAGGCCGGGTTACCCACAACCATGGGACCTACTCCGCAATGGGTACGGCAAGGTGCGCACTCTACCTGAAAGCCAACTTCCCGAAACTCCACCAGCATGGAATATTCGAAAGAAGGTCGGATAGGATCTTCCGCGAACAGTCAAAACATAGCAAGCCGACGGAAGACTGCAACGGATACCAGTGGCTGACGCTTCACCATACCCTCCAATATGCGATGATGAAGCCGGACTACACGATCTTCAACAATGGAGTCGCAGACAAAATCGCCGAATTCTGCATCGGGAACATGGATAACCACGGGATCCAGGTCCCATACGGGGATACCGGGCTATGGACATGCTGGGAAACGGAACGGGTCTGCCTCAATATCATCGCGCTGGCAACAGGAAACCAAGACGCGCGATGGGCAAATGACTACAAGCTGAAGATGAGAAAAAGGAACCCCCCGGTTGGAGACTATTATCAACCCCTGCAACCCGGCGACAAGGCGCCGACAAGCTTCGATGGCGTCAGGAAATTCCCGATGATCGAAGGATTCTACAATACGTTCAATAGCGGAAATTGGCGTCCGGAACTGAATGATTGCGTTGACAAGATCGTCTTCAGGGAAGCCTTGGATCCCAATGCGTTGTTCCTGCTCCTGGATGGCGTGACTACAGGTACGCATAAGCACGACGATGGCAACAGCATTCCGCGGCTCTCGCAGTTCGACAGGATCTGGCTTGCGGACAACGATTATTTCAAGGCGCCGCTTAAGTACCACAATTCGCTGGCCGTGTCCGCGAATGGTGAATCCGGACTCTTGCCGGACTATGTGCAATGCATATTGGTTGACGAGAATCCATCGTATGGCGTTTCGGTGACCGAGTTTCGCGAGTACGCAAAGTCGGATTGGCGTCGTGCCGTGATATGGTTAAAGGATCCGAAGTGCGTTTTGGTACTCGATCGAGTGACTGCCCGCGAGGATGCCAATTACCAGATGCGGCAGTTTTGGCATGGAATCGGCGAGGCGACCTTGGATGATGACGGGATGCTGCTTCGGCAAAAAGGGCCTTCGATGTGGATCCAGCTTGCCCGGGGCACGAGATTGTCATTGGTTGACGATGCGGATTTGGGCACCAATTGGAGAGGATATCCCCATGCGGAGCCTGTAGTCCGAACAATGAGCTCCTTGGCGGAAGTCGATCTCAAGGCAGGTGAATCGTACATGTTCGCGACGGTGTTCCACGGCAATGCTTCCGACGACGAGCCAGTATGGAAGCTGGAGCGGCTGTTTGACGATTGGGGCGTAATGCTGGATGACGGGCAGCGGCAGGTGGCGGTCGGCTTGGATGGCTTTGCTGGCGACAAGTCACGTGGCTGCGTCGTGGTCAAGGAATCAACTGGGAAACGATATGCGTTCGGAGAGGCAAGCGAGGTACGTGCTCCGAAACATGCCCTTGAAGCTGCGTTTACCCCGTCATGGAGTGCATTTGGGGACAATGCTCCCCGATGCCTGAAGGTGGCTCCGGAGCGTCAGGCGGCAAGCGACCTGCCGCCCTTGCAGACGGTGTGGAGCGTTACGCCCAAGCCTACCTTGCTGGTCTTGAGCGGCAATGCGGCAAGCTCAGGCGCACTGCCGGGATTTTCCACGATGAAATGCACGCCGGACAAGTTGGGCGAAAATATTCTCACTGGTGGCAAGAATCGTGTTGAAGGACTGGTGGATGGAGGTCTGGGACAGGGCAACGACAATGTGATGTTCCCGGTCGACGCCCTGGTGGAAATCATCTTTTCCTTCAAGGAAACGTGCCAGATCGACAGCGTTGTCTGGGGACAATGGCATGCGACCACCAGCTCAAAGGGAACTTCGTACTTGCTTGACAAGGTCGAGATCGAGTTGAGCGACGACGGGTTTGCTTCGGATGTCCGCCCAGTTCATTCCTATGTCGAGGATCGCAAGTTGCCGAATTGGGGTTCGCCGATTGAGTATCGCGTTGAGTTGGGCGGGAAATCCGCGAAGGGGTTGCGGATGCGTTTGCGTCCCCGGCCGGGTTCTTCGATATACCTGTCCGAGGTTGTGGTTCTTGGCGGCGGCGTCAAGGCTGAAAATGCGACAGGTGTACAGATTTCCGCCGTTGAGACAAGCAGGGGGCCTGGCGGGAAGGATGTGATTTGGGTTGGATCCGCAACCGGTGAGTTGATTGCCTTGGATCAAGATGGCGAGACGTTGTGGACCAAGCAAATGATATCCGCCGTGAACGATATCGCCGCCGTTGATGTGGACAAGGATGGAATCGATGAAATCGCGTTGGCGATGAAGTCCGGAGAGGTCATCCTGCTCAAGGGAAATGGCGACGAAATCTGGCGCTACGAAATGAAATTCTATAGACGTCCTCCATACGGAAATCTGATTCGCGTAGGCGACCTCGATGGCGATGGCTGGCCGGAAATCGTCTGCGGTGCCGAAAATTGGCGTTTCTACGCCTTTGACCGAAAGGGGAATTGCCTGTGGAATTACGAGTCGGTGCATCCTTCCAGGTTGGGTGCCGTGGTTGACTTGGACGGCGACGGCAAGGCGGAGGTGATCTGCGGAACGCACTACTATTCGATGAGCGTGCTGGATGAAACCGGCAAGAGGAAGTGGGCAGGCAATTTCGGACCGATTTGCTGGGCGATTGACACGGCCGTTGGCGGCGATGGAAAACGCTCAGTCCTGGCAGGCTCGGGCAATGGGCACTTCTACTGCTTTAGCTCGACAGGACAAAAGCGAATCGAGTTCAATACCGGCGAGGAAGTGCGCTGTGTTCTGGGCAAGGATTTGGATGGCGATGGCATCGACGAGGCATTGGCAGGGAGCTTTTCCCAGTTTGTGTATTGCTGGGGACTCGAGGATGGCAAGTTGCGTTGGGCACGCAATTTGGGCAGTCCTGTAAATGCCTTGGTTTCAAATGGCAAGAATAGCGTCCTCGCCGGCTTGCGAGATGGACGAATCGTCGAGATTGACGCTGCCGGAAAGCCGATTCGGGAACTGGATACGAAATCCCAAGTGACAATCATGAAGCCATCCAAGAATGGAGTCCTGACAACAACCGAAGATGGCAAGCTGAGATTGACCAAATAATGGTGAATGGTGAATGGTGAATGCTGAATGGTGAATGGTGAATGGTGAAAAAAGCAGTTGATGTCATGGCGTCAATTGCTTTTTTAGTATCACTCAACCTCAAAATTGGTTGCGCCCTTGATGTCCCAATCGGTAAGGAATGCGGCTCCGTAGGTCACTGTCAGGTGGAATAGGGATGTGTTCCACTTTCGGTCTTTTCCCCAGCCTTCGAAGGTGCGAGTGCCACCTTCGGCAAGGATATTGAGCCATGCGTCGGGATCGTGCAGCAGTTCATCGACCAGTTTGGTTTCCCCGATCCTTACAAGGAAACAAAGCATTGGGAACGGTACGAACAGCATGCACATCAGGCGTTTTTCACGGATCATTTCGACGACGTTCCGGGTTGTTTGCTCGTCCGGAAGGAGACCGTAGAAGGCAGCATATACGTTGGCGGGCAGGCTGATGTGAGTTGAGCGCACGCTGTCGCGGAAGAGTTTTCTGTCATGGTCGTAGAATGCGTCGATGAAAGCCTTTGTGAGTTTCTTGGTATCGGCGTATGGTTTCAGTCCCAGCCGCTTTGCGACTTTGTTGATGCACTTTATGGCTCCGATGTAGTATGCGTTGATCGCGTTATGCTTGACGGTGCAGACTTTACCTTCAGCGATATCCGCGTCATATCCGTCTCTTGCTGGCGCCGGCCATTCGACGACGCACCACTTGTCGAGGTTGTTGAGCAGTCCGTCCTCTTCCGCATACTCTTGTTTATAGAAATCAAGGATTGCCGTGAATTTATTGAATCGTTTCCGTACGAATTCCGTATCGTTTGTAAGGTAGAGGAATTCGGCGAGCAGCGTAATGAGGATCAGAGGATATTCTGCGATTTCCTGCATGAATGAGCATTGGGTGCATGTCATCAGTCCTGGATTGATGAAGTCGGAGTCCAGGAAGTCATCGAAGAATTTTCTCATCAGGCTGAAGTCATTGTTGAGGATGCAGTAAGTC
>JAGVUR010000128.1 GCA_019136135.1 Verrucomicrobiota bacterium | reverse complement strand
TTGGATTGTGCCATGGGAGCATGGTTCGTTTGCCTGCGAGAACCGCCTTGATCGGCGGGATTTTCTCCCCTGCGTTAGTGATATTGATTCCCAGCGTGAGGTTGCAGCCGTAGCTGGAACCATCCTCGAGCTTGATCACGTATTTTCCCGCTGCTTGTCCATCTTTGGCGTCTCGTGCGCTATGGAGGAAGCAGAAGGATGCGATTTTGGCGTTGACCGGGATCGAAGCATTGGCTTCGAGGGGTGCTTCTGCGACCTCGAAGTTCACGTCGTGGTGGGTTTCCTGTACTGTTTTGACGATGCCTGGCAATAGAAGCTGGATTTGACGCTGCGGATTGAAGGGAAGGGGAACCTGAGAACTTTCGAAAAGCTTGAGTTTTCTAGCGTCATAGAGCTGGTTTTCGGGTGCCACCAGGTAGGCGAAGAGCTGCTTGAGGTACGTAAAGGCGGCTCCGTTGAGGTGCGCGATGGGAACAGCGTCAAGAGTAGAGGTAATGATGCGACCGCTCTCGAACTTCGCTTCTGCCAGCGCCATTCCAGCGGCGGGATTTGGCAGGAAAGCACCACGGTAGGCCAGGAGGGTATCATCAGCTGGGGAGATATATCTTGAGGCGACGGTCGCCAATGTGTTTTCCGCCCAGATATCCAGGTCTTCTGGTGTCATTCCGGCGAAGATCGGATGTTGTGGAACGACCATGTCAACAAGCGTGATCGGGTCGCCGCCGACCTTGATTTCCGGGAAGACATGGTTTTTCCCGGCTTGGGGTTCGAGGATCAGCAGGTGTCCGCCATTTGCCACCCATTTTCGGAGGCTGAATGCGATTCTTGGGTCTGAGACAACCGCCGCGTCGGTCAGCACAATCGCCTTGCGATCCTGAACTTTCTCTATGTTGTCCAGTTTGACCAGGTTGATGTTCAGTAGGTCTGCGATGCGTTTCAGCTGTGGCGAGATAGTTCCGAATACAGGTAACTCGATTGGTTTTTGCAAAGGTGTTTGGGCATGGATTCTGATGGTGTATCCATTTCGTCCCAGCTCTGTTTTGCCGTTGAGTGCCGTGATTCTGAGTTCGGCGTCGTGCTCATCGGTTTCCGGAAAATTGACATTGATAGGCACAAAGCATGTTTTGAAGGGGATTGTCTCTGGCAGTGTTGCGTTTGCCAAATCGATGATTTTACCTGACTTGAGTGCCAGCTGGATGTTGAGGGTAATGTTTTTGATATGGTTTCCGTTTCGGTTGTCGATCCCGACTTGCAATGATCTTGTTTGCAGCGCCAGGATTTGCCGTGGCACGTATGGATTTTGGTTTGAGAGCCTGATGAAGGGCATATAGGGTTGATTCCATCGAGTTCCTTCCTCGATGTTGGGTTTGGCGAACCAAGGTGCGAATCCAGCCAATGGCGTGTCGAATCGCGCGAGTTCAAGTACTCGTGACCCCATTGTGTTCAGGACGTGCTTGTAGTGCTTTTCGGGGTCGAGTGCATATCTGACTGGAATGAAGCCTGAGAATCCCGCCGCTTGTGGTTTTGCCCAGACAAAGTGCCTGGTGACTCGCTCCAGGTAGTCATCGACATTTCCAAGCTGGAATTTTGGGTCTGCCGTCAATCCCCAACCTCCTCCGACGCATTCGGAGATGAGCATCGGGACATTGAGCTTTGTTTCGCCAGGGGCATAGATTTTGAGTACGTTGTTGATGTTGGTTTGTAGTGCGATTGGCCAAAGTGTCCATGGTTCTGATATGCCGGTATAGAGGTGGAGATCCTGGAAGTCGGTATCCCTCTTTTCTTTTCCGTATCCATGAAGGTCTGAAATACCTGCGAAGCTACAGATTGGCCTGGCCTGCTGGTCGAGTTTTCGGATGAGTTGGACGGACTTGTCCAATTGTCTTCCGATGGCGGGTTGCAGTCGATGGAAGACCTCGTTTCCCATTGACCACATGACGACCGAGGCGTGGTTGTGGTCGGCATAAAGGAAGGCTTCGACTTCGGCGAGGTTGTTTTTTTCGTACTGGGCTTCGTCGATTTTTTGTTGGAAAGCGCATCCCCATTCATCCCAGATCATCATTCCGAGTTCATCGGCGGCATCGAGGTAATCCTGCCTGATCGGCTGGTGCGCGGTTCGGAGCATATTGTATCCTTTAGCCTTGAAGCCGCTGATAATGGCGTAAGGATCGCGATTCCAGGAATTTCCGTTTTTTGATGCATGTCCTCCGTAGTTGGTTGAGTGTGCGCTTTCGAAGAAAAGGAAAATTCGTTTCCCGTTGAGTAGGAAATAGTCATCCCTCATCGTAAGTTCCCTGAATCCGAATCGTTCGGCTGTCGCGGCAAGTATGCTTTCGCCATTTCTGAGTACGATTCCAGCGTAGTAGAGGTTTGGATTTTGCGTGTCCCAGAGGAGTGCTTCCGGGAGGTCGAGCGTCATGGTGTGGTTCGAGATTCCCGTTGGGATATGGACTGCAGGTCGTGAATGGAGCTTTGCTGTTTCAGGATTCTGCGATGCAAGCATGGCTCCGATTGCGGGAATGGCTTCCAAGGGGTTGCCCGTGTGGTTGACGACTTGGAATGAGGCGGTGAGGCGTCGTGGGGCGATTTCCGTTGAGAACCTGAGTTTTTGGATGACGAGCTGGTTAGTGACGGTTTCAAGGGTGACCGGCAGCCAAATGCCGCCACGTATGTCCCAGTAGCTCCACATGCAACCGTAGGTCCTGACCATGGGAAGACCGGCGCCGATGGGAGTGAGATCCGCCAATATGCGAAGGGCAAGAGTGTTTTGGCCATCGCGAATCGCGTCGGTGACATCGACTCTTGAAGGCACAAAGTCGCCATGGTGCGTACCGACTAGTTTCCCGTTGAGGAAGATATGCGCGGAATGGGCGAGTCCCTGGAAATGTATGAATGCCCGTGAGTTGGGAGTGGGTTTGTAGTCGAAGGTCCTCCGCAACCAGGAGCGCGTGAAGGGATTGTTGACCTGGCGGATTTCGACATCGCCTCGCCGTTCGGTTTTGCTTGACATCGTGAAGAGTTCTCGAACTCCTGGAAGATGGAACCAATTGATCGGGATAGTGACCGGTTTCCATGCTGAGTCGTCAAAGGAGATTTCCGCGAATTGGCGTTCTGCGTCCTGGATGTCGCCGAAGGGAGCTGTTGCGGTTTCGATTGGCTTAAGTTGCCAAGTTCCGTCAAGTGAGGTTGTTGCGATGAATTCCAGTGGTTTGACTACAGTCCCGTCATCGTAGCGGAATGCGACCTTGTTTGGGGCAAGCCTTTTGATTGGCGGCTTGACGGGATAGTCATTCGGGATCCAAGACCTTTGTGCAAGCAGTACAGGCGAAAGGATGATCAAAAATGCGAGAAGTTTCATAAGCGTTATCAGGTCGATTCCCGAGTCAAAATTTTGGAGTTAACGATACAAACCAAGTTAAGCTAATGTAGTACAAGAGCACACGAATGCCACTTCCAAACCAACGCAAAAATTCATCGGTTTCGTACTCAAAATGTATGTGACATGCCCCTTGAACTCGGTACTTAAAAAATCATTGTTTACCTTGACGCGTCAAGGTGGACATATGAGGAGTCGTCATGGGATCCTTGGTGCTAGGAGCCGTTGTTTATTTTTCTCCAGTCACTCTTGATTTTCAAGAAGACTAATGGTAAAATTAGTAAAAGAGCTATCTCATAGTTTTTTGTTTTATCACCCTAAAGAAATTCATGGAGGTCACCGATGAAACGTTTTTTCAGCTTTACGTTGATTGAATTGCTTGTTGTGATTGCGATCATTGCGATTCTGGCGGCGATGCTGCTGCCCGCCCTCAGCAAGGCCCGCAACAAGGCACGTACCATTTCCTGTGTGTCATAGCTCAAGCAGCTGTCCCTTGGTCTCATCATGTACATCAATGACAATGAAGATCGCTGCCCGTATTTCCATTGGGGGCTCCATCGTATTCCCGGCGGTACCTATGCCGATGCCTGTGCCGCCAAGCCGTGGCATCAGGCCGCCTATGACTATGTCGGTGACGTCAAGGTTTTCATTTGCCCGGGCAATACCAAGAAAACAGGTTCTGCCTATGGCTACTACATCGACAACTGGAACACACTGAAAGGTTCCGGCAGCAATGTCCATCCAAACTACGGCTATCACGAAGCCGCCACGGGCAACAGCTATCCGATGAGCAGGTTCGTTACTCCGTCGGAATGCCTGCAGGTCGCCGACTGCTCTGCCTCTCTGATCGGCCACAACGGCGACGGCCTTGGCGGCATCGGTGGCGGCGGCAGCCCAAATGGCTATTTCTACCGCATCTGTACCTCCATGGTTGGTGCGGGAGAAGCTTATTCGGAAGCTGAGTTTGCCGGCAAGAGCGCCCATGACAACACGAACAACCTCGGTTTCTTCGATGGCCACGTCCAGAACTTCAACTGGCGCGAATGCCGTCGCCTGAACAATGGTGGCAAGATCCGCTATACAGATGCTGAAATCGCCAAATAATTGGCATCTCCGCAGTATCTGCTGAACAAACAGCGCCCGCGAATCATGAGTTTGCGGGCGCTGTTTCGTTGTGTGGATTTTGACATCAGGATATAAGCATTGAGGAAAGTTCTGGGGAACAAAGATTTTTCCAAAAAACCAACAGAAAACCAGTCCCAAAAATCATCGGTTTCGTACTCAAACTGCATGTTACATGCCCTTTCGTAGCTAGTCTGGCGAAAATGATTTTTGTCCCAGGGGACGAGGTGCGGAGGGTACCCGTAAAACCAACAGGAAAACCAGGTCAAAAAATCACCGGTTTCGTACTTAAAAACCATGTGACATGCCCCTTTTTGGTGGGGTTGGGGGAATTGGTGTTTGCCAGGTGTTTTGAGTGGGGCTGGGACTTATGGGACAAATGAGACGAATGAGACCCATGGGACTGGGACATGGGACTGGGACATGGGACTGGGACTGGGACTATGGGACGTTGGCGTTGGGTTTTGTTGAGTTTTATGCTCTGGTACGGGAGCTGTTTTCCTCGAAAATCCACCCTGAAACCGACGCAAAAAATCACCTGTTTCGTACTCAAACTGCATGTTACATGCCCTTTCGTGGCTAGTCTGGTGAAAATGATTTTTGTCTCGGGGGACGAGGGAGCGGAGGGTTTTGGGGAAGACCCGTAAAATCAACAGAAACCAGGTCAAAAAATCACCTGTTTCGTACTCAAACTGCATGTTACATGCCCCTTCGTGGCTAGTCCGGTGAAAATGATTTTGACTCAGGGGACGAGGGAGATGAGGATACCCGAAAAACCAACGACGAATCAAAACCAGTCTTCTGCTTGATTCGGCTGGCGGATGGGATAATTTACTGAAATAGGCATGATCTGAGTGAGCTAGGGATGGATAATGAGTCGTGAACCAAAGGACGTTAGAAAATGATCAAGGCTAGGACAATATCCGTAATGGCAATGATGTGCTTGGGGTGCGCGAGCGCAGTGACGCTTGAAGAGGTTCGGCAGTACAAACCATACGAGCGTCAACAAACAGTAGTGTTTGAACAAAAATTCAATGACCCTGGGATTTTCGAGGATCCTAAGTACCGCAATGGGGATTTCCATGTTGAGAAGGGAGTAGGGGTTTCGGGAACAAATGGGCTTGTTTTTGAGCGCAAGGATCCGGAAAACTATACCCCGTTGGGGATTGCGCTGCCCCCGATGAAAAATGATCAGGTGTATGTATTCAGTGTAAGGGCACGCTGGGATGGGAAGCCGTCGCCTATTCCGAAGGACATGCATGGGCGGACTCGTCGAAATCCCGGCTTGCTGTGTTGGGAGTACAAGCCAGGTCCCGTGGGATCGTACGACATCGAATGGCAAGGACCGGCGTTGACGGACGACTGGCAGGAGTTCTCGATGGAAACCCGATGCCGTGATGGCTTTTCAGTCGATGAATCATGGTTGACATTTTATGTCCACCGGGGCTTGCTAGGTCGCATTGTGTTTGACGAACTCATGGTAACGACTTTGGAGGAGAGCCATTCGCTGTTGATGCTCCATCCTGCAAACCGAGCTGTTACAGGCAGTTGGACAGACTTGATTTTTACGACGAATGGGAAGGCAGGGGCGAAGGAGTTGCTTTGGCTGCAATTGTCGGAAATCGGCAAGCCAATGCGCGAATGGTTGGTCGAGGCAAGCGAGCCGAATCGCTTTGCGTTCAAGCTAGAAGGCTTGAGCCGCGGGCAGGCGACATTGACCGCCAAGTTGGTTGATCCTGAGCGAAAGGCATTGCTTGATACCGAGGAATTCACATTGCTGGTGTTTGATGAAGATTCAGTTCCTCCACATGGGATTGTCATAGACAAGCATGGGCGTGCGATTCGCAACGGGAAACCTTGGATGCCGATAGCGTGCTTTGCGGTCTATACTCATCGTCCGGAAGTCTTGCCGAATATAGCCGAGGCTGGATTCAACACGGTGATACCATACCAGAGCTTCAAGAAGAATCAGAAGGTGCTGGTGGAAATGCCGGAATCCGAATGGACTAATCTCCAGTTCGGAATAGACGAGTTTTTCAAGCAGGCGGCAAAGAACAAGCTGATGGTGATCCCGGATATGCGTGAAATGCAGTTTGCAGATGCTGCCGAAGCGGCAAAATTGTCGTGGGACGTGACAACTCAACCTGAGCTGGCTGCCAAGGCGGCAAAGCACCTGAAGGATAATCCCTGGTTGCTGGGATACTATGTGAATGACGAAATCGAGCTGTCAGGAATCCATAAGGTCGAGAATTTACGTCTTGTCTTGGAACGCGAGGATCCGTGGCATCCGACATTGAACCTTGGCTGTCGTGCCTGGACTTTGCCTGAATACATTCGTGGCGGCGGGGTGTATTCGCAAGATCCCTATCCCATCCAATGGTCTCCCACGGCGACCCAGTCGCTTCTTAGTATGGACGAGGCATTGAAGAAAGTTCAGGGAAGCGGGGTGCCTCATTGGGTTACCCTTCAGTGTTTTAACTGGGCTTGGTACAAGGTCGACCACAAGGACATCGAGGCGATTCGCGGAAGCCACGCCCCTACGCAGACCGAGCTGAATTCCATGGCGATCTTGTCGATCATTCGAGGTTCTCGTGGCTTTATCGGCTACGAGTACGATGTTTGCCGATATCTCGATACCCTTGTTCCAGGGACTTCAGATGTTTTCTGGCCTCGGATTGCGTCCATGGTCCAGTTGATTCGTGGCTTGGAGCCATGGGTGTTGTCGATTGCGCCTGACAAGCCGGTCAAGGTGGTATCCGAAGAGCCTTCCGGTAATGTGGCTCTTCGTGCAGTTGACGACGGGATGGGGAACGTAAAGGTTTTGGCTGTTGCGCTGGGCAAGCCTGGCAAGGTTGTCTTCGAGGTGCCAGGATGCCCAGGATTGCGTTCGCGTTACAGCCATACTCGCGAAGTAGCGCCAGGCCAGTACGAAATGCGATTCGGGGAAATCCTCTGCGATATCCTGGAATAGCCGGAAGCGACTTGTTCATGCTGGCTATTCCAGTTGCGGAAAGTGACGAAAGTTTTTCGCCCCTACTTGTTTCCAATCCAAATATAGTCGATCCTGCAGGTTCCTGTTACAGGGGTTTCGTCAGCTGTGAAGTTGATCTTGAATTGCCTGATCGGTTTGTTTGAGTCGATTGGAATGGTGTAGAGCGTGTCGTCCAGATCGTTTGGCTTGACGTTGAAGTCGATATTCTGTGGCGTGCTCCAGTCGTTTTGGTCTGTGGTGATGAAGGAGAGCCTCATCTTGGATGAGTTGGTTCGGTTTTGGAATTTGATTATCAGGATATTGACCTTTTCGTCCAGGTTGTCAGGGGAGAGGATTGAGGCGTTGGGTGCATTTTTGATTGCGATGACGTAGTAGTCGCCGCAAACGAGATTGACTGGATTGGCGAATGTGCCCCAGAAGCTTTTCTCGGCCTTGAAGATTTCCTTTTCCGTGCCGAGGTCGTGGTCGGTCCATCCCTGCTTGTCCAGGTTGACGTCAAATGCCCACGCCTTATTGACCTTGGTTCCCTTTGGCAGGATGGACGACCATCCGCTCGTTGCCAAAGCGTTAATCCTAAAAAAAGCAGTTGATATCGTGACGCCCGTCAATTGGCTAAACAAGGCATGAGTAGCTGGGGTACTTGCAGTATATCCGAAGGAGATTATCATAGTGCAGGTACTCGCAGAACGTCACGCTTTTAGTGCGTGAATGGCCTCGGAGAGGCGATATCATGCTTAACCCCTGGTGAAGCTGTGCGGAGCACAGCGGAACCTGGGGCGCCGCCACCCCCACGGAACCGGAGCCCCGGAGGGGCGGCACTGTCAT
>JAGVUR010000204.1 GCA_019136135.1 Verrucomicrobiota bacterium | reverse complement strand
CTCATTTGTCCCAACCCCAACCCCAAATCCCTTTGCTTCGTCAATCCTCGAACATCATGGCTTGGAAACATGGAACGACCTGCTTGACTTAAGTCCCGAAGCCAGGTCCATCACGCTTACCGTCCAAGTCCCAGAAATGTCATTGGATGCCAAGGTCAATTTTTGCCGCAACAAACCATGAACGGCGGCGTGGTATCCGGAAAATTCCGCCTCGTTTCCCTCAGGATCGACGATGCTCAGCTGTATTGGCAATACAGCGTCGATGACCTTGCCCTGGGTGTCGGTCACCGCAATGTCCAGCGTAATCTCGTCCCCTAGACGGACGCTTTCAGGCAATTGGATGGCAACTTTCTCAATCGGGCGTTTTGTCAGCAGCACCAATTTTCCTTCTGCTGGCGCAAATGCCTGCTTCAAGATCATCTTGTTGCCGTTTTGGACGGCTTCCAGTTTCCGATGTGTCACCAGGTCGTAGGCATGTCCGGTGAAATCGATCTTGACGTTCGCTTCCGTCGGCAATCCCTTTTCCATCACGAATCCGTATTGTCCCACGTAATCGCCATAGGTTCTCTTGTCGTTGATCGTGAACAAGTATAGGCTGGAACCGAATTGCCGCAATCGCGGAACCACATCTGGAGTGTCGGAATCGACTGGATTGTCGTAGATGGTTCCGAGCAGCTTTTTCAGTTCTGCGGCGCAAGCCTGTAGTTTTTCCTTGTCTTCCTGGGCACGACCACTGCGCTTTATGATTGGCACGATATGGTCCGGGACGATCGCTGGGCAGGCGACCTGATCGGTAATAACAATTCCGCCACGGGATTGGAAGGCTTGTATCTCCTTCACCACCGATTCAGACAGGACGTCGCAGTGGGGCATCAGCAGAATCTTGATTCCCGCGAGATGATCCCTGAGGATTTCCTCCTCGAAAATCACCTTAGGCTGGAAAGATGCCCATTGCATGACCAGGTGGAGATCGCTTGTCCAATCCTTGCTCCATCCCCAGGAACCGCGTTCGGCAAGCATCTGCGAGGTAAATGACGCCAATATTGCGATGTCAGCCGGCTTGTCCGGCACCTGCAACAACATGGCGCCCAAGGGCTTGACCACATTGGATATCAAGGCCTTGAGCCTCGGACCTGTTTCGGCGTTGGTGTAACAGTATCCGCTCTTCTTTTGACAATCGACCAGCGATTGCCAACCATGGTACATAATGCCCTTGATCGGTCTTGAAATCATCGACCAAAGCGCAATTTCAAGGTGGTCCGGCGCGATGGTGATGTAGTCGGCCTCGGGAATATCCTTTTCCCACTGCTTGGGTTCCTTGGTATTGCCCCTGACAGTTGTCTGCGATCGATACCAGATGATTTGCGTCATTTTCATCACTTCCTGTCCTGGCTGCCCCGCCGCCATTGCGAGCAATTCGTCCGTGCACTGCCCAATTTTCAAGGGATCCGGGTACGTATATGTCCAGTTTTGCAGATAATCCAAGCTCCTTCCCGAACCCCAAACCGAAGGCACTCTTACCGCTGGATCCAGAAAAGCCTTGACTTTCCGACCATGGGCCTGCAATCCCTGCCAAAGCTGCTCGTTGTGCAGATTCCACCCGTCACCGACCTTCCAGAACCAAGTATAGAACTTCATGTATGGATCGTCGTCCTTGACAATCCGGTTCTTTGGGAAGCCCGGGATTGTCCTGTAGTCCATGCCACGATGCCTGTCGATCAGCTCCGGGATCTTGCCTCCGATAAATTCTTCCGCCGCCTTGACTGGTCGTTCAGCGAAGTTAATTGCCGTATGGTCACGTACTTCGCACCCGATATGCACCAGGTCGTAGATTGGGAAGCGATTCCACGTAATTGCGATGCTTTCCCCAATGTTTCGCGCCAGCTTCAGCATGTCAGGATGTGAAGCGTCCGGGAACCGATGGTATTCCTCATTTCGAATATTTCCTTTTCGATCCAGGATCCTGTAGTCTTTGTTCTTGCTGTCGGCGACAAATCTCGCACCTCTTGCGGCGATGCAGACATTGACGCCCTCTCGCGTGCGTTCATTCATATGAGCCACCCAGGGTGTCAGGTCGCGGATCGTTGCCATATCAATGGGCTTGCCTGCCCTGTTGATGCCGCTAAAATCGAAATAGCCCCGGATATCGTGGGTAAATCCGATGTCCTTGAGCTTGGCAATATCCCCTTCTCCCCACATGAGCACAGGCATAAAGAGCAATTGCCGATTGACCAAGGCGACCGAAAATCGCTCTTCCCTACGCTGAAGCTTGCCGTCGCATACAAAATCCACCTCTAATTCAACGGGATATTCCCCCGCCTTGAGCGTGGTGTCAACAGGAATCGCAAAAATACGCTTTTCGTCCTGCTTGAGCGACACTTGGTCAAGCTGGAACGACTTGCCTTGGAGCGTTGCCTTGGCCGAAAGCTTGTCAATTTCAGAAATTGTATCGTTGCTTAACTCAATGCCCAATTCGGCATCGCTTTCCAGCCGGTAGAATGCCGTCCGAGAAAGACCAGTTCCGACTTTTAGTTCCCCGCTGTATTTCTTCGGAATCCCACGGAGCAGCCTGATATCATCGACAGTGCCCGCAAAGGAATAGTAGGTACTGCAGGCTCGTTCAGCCAATGCCAGCGAAAAGTTCGCCTCCGCCACGTCGCCCCGTTCGGGAAAACGCCAGTGGTAGATTTGCTTCCCGTCCAGGAAAATCTTGACCAATCCTTTGCCATCATAGGCGAACGCAGTCTTATACCAGGTATCTGGCGAGAGCTTCACAGGCACGCTTCTAGCCCAGACAGAGTCCTTTCCAAAGCCTAGGGAAACCATGAATCTGCATCCTGCTGACGTAGGACTCAAATAGAAGCAGTATCCTTGGTTGGCATTCCAACGGGGACTTTCGTAGAAATACGCCTTGTTGTCAATCAGGAACAATTGCTGGCAGTCCGCAAAATGCGGTGCGAGCTTGAAGGACATTTCGCAAGTGAAGGCTCCCTTTGGGGTAAGTTCAGGCGCTTTCTTGAGCACTAGCGCACCTTGTCGAACATCCTCGGCATCGCCTTTTTTCTTGCCCCTTCCTGCTATGCCATCGGGGAGGCATCGCGCTTCAGGCTGGATTGTTAACGAATGTCCATTTCCAGAGCTGTCTTCGGTTTCATGTCCCGGGGTAAATTCCCAATGTGCGATGACGTTTTCCCCATTTTGTTCAAGAGCATGAAGGCTATCTGATGCGGACAAAAGGCAGAGCGCCAATACGATGAAAGCGTGTTTTTTCATGGGAGCACCTCCTCATTCCAGAATATCAATGGCGATGCCGCGATGGATGCCTCCGGCGTAAAGGGCATCGTTGACCCGCACCGTCAGCTGGTTTTCCTCACCCCACTTGATCTCGTCAGTGATATCAAGCGCAAATGGGACGTCATATCCCTTGATTCCCAAGGCATGTTCGCCGAGATAGGTTCCGTTCATCCATACCCAGGCCTCCTCGTCAACCCCCTTGAAACTAAGCTCCACAGCATTGAACTTGGCGGGGCGTTCCGGCGCACGGAACTTCAGCCGATACCAGCCGACGCCGTCATAGGGGCCGATAAAACTTTCCCATGCCTTTTCGATTTCACAAGCGATCCACTTGGAATCGTCAAACTCAACCTCGTACCACTTTTCCAGATGTCCCGTGTTGTCCTTGTCCTTGGCGATTTTCCATCCTGCTACCGGCAACGGATGGGATGCCGTCACGTTCACGTCGTAATCCCAGTCCTTGCGATCCCTCAAACGGATCTTGTTTCGCGAGAACGGCCAGGTCATCCGTGCGGCGATGTCCCGAATGCTTTGGTTCTTGTCGCGAGAGAGCAACCGCAGCAGTTCGAGGCGCTCGCCAGTTGGCGCACCGTCCACAGTCAAGAAATGAACAGCCGCAAGCCGTACATTTTCCGATTCATCGCGAATTGCCATTCCGAGATACTTGGTAAATTCATCCGGCTGGAGCAAGTCAGCAAGCGCGACCAATGCATTGCGCCGTACCATCTCATCGCTATTGGAAAGTGCGTCCTTGATCACAGGCAGTGCCGGCTCGCCAAGTTCACCAAGCAACCGCAATGCCGTGCGTCGAACAAACGGATTGTCGTCCCTGAGGGCGACACCCAGGCGTGGAATCGCCTTTGCCCCCTCGTCCCTTGCCAGTTCAATCAATGCGCTGCGCCGTTCCAACGGCGAATCATCGCAGTACCCCGAAGGCGTAGCTAGAAACAGCACAAACAACAATGCGACCAGTAGGACGATTCGACTCATCTGTTCTTCCTTAATATTGATTGTCCAGTACAAATCCAAGGAGCCAACTTCCCTCATTTTTCCACAAGCCTAATCGACTTGATGACGACGTGGACGCCTCCCTGTTGATTGGGATCAAACCTAAGCTGGGTGATTTTGCCGCGCCACAAGGGATGCCCTTCCAGAGGGATGACATACTTGACCATATCAGCCGTTTGCTTGAGCTTAACCGTGCTGGTGCTTTGCCCCGTGATAGGAGAAGCTGTCGTTGCCCAAAAGGCCGCCACGACCTGGCTGTCGTCCGATGCCGCAGGCGAAACGGACATCTCGACTTCCAACGCCGAATAATCCTTTGCCATCAACGTCAAGGGAGCTGAAAGCAAGGCAGCGTCGCGAGTGATCGTGTCAAACTCCAAGCCCGACCGGGTCACTGTCATGTTCTCCAGGTTCATCAGCCTCCTCCAACCAAGAAGCGCCTGTTCCTTCTCAAAATTCCACTCCGTGAGTTTCATCAGATGGAGATCCAATTCAAAGTCATACGGTCCGCGTACGATATCGGTTGGCGATACATCGCTCGAAGGCGTCGTCTCCTTGCAGAACACATCCCTGATTGCACGAACCATCTCGAAGCCCCATTCGCTGCAAGGCTCGATGTAGCTGCCTTCAGTCCACTCGTTCCAAGGTCCAAGAACCGCGATTTTCTGGTTGTTTCGATCCAAGTACTCCTTCAAGTCCTGGAGGTGCTTCTTGAAGAGCTGCGGTGTCCTGTCGTAGATGACGAACGTATTGAGATTGTGTCGCGGACGCGCATCCCAGCCCGTATCGCCAACGGGAATGAACTCGAGATCGTGCCGTTTTGCGTCATCCTGCATCCGATTCCAAGCCGGTGGAGCTTTATCAACAACAGCCTGGTACGAGTAAAACTTCTGATTTTGCGATGTCAGGGATGCATTTGCCCACCAGTGGTATGATGTCAGTCCCTTGTAGCCCATCTTGACCAAAGTTTCGGTTGCGCCTGAATTGAGCGCATAGAAGTGGATCCCCGGCAATCCTGCGTCCGTCGCCATTTTGTCCGCCAGCTTGAAGAGTTCCGATGCCGGCTCGATGCCGCCCAGGTCGCTGATGATATTTCTGGTGTTCCACATAAAGACGACGGGCTTCCCATGCAGCGTCAGATATTCCGGGGTTTTGAGGTAGTTGTCCAGCCAGAAGTTGACGACATTGACCCAGTCTTCCCTGCTATGCGTCTTTGGCGCGTTGTGGTTCGCCCACATGATCGCCCACTTGAAGGCGGACTTGAACTTGGCTTGATAGAACCCTTTAAGCCAATGCATATTGCGCGCAATCCCAGCTTGCCAGTACCAATCAACCAGGAAGAAATTGACGCCGTGCTCCAAAGCCCATTTGATCTGCCAGTCGATGCATTCCGGATTGCCTTCGTCGTAGTACCCTAGTACCGGCTTGGTCTGCGGGGCAAAGAGCGCCATTTGCTGCCATTGGTAGTTGGTTCCGTAGCCAGGATAGTAGTAGCTTCCGATAAGGTAATCGGTCTTTGCAGGCACGGGTTCGGGAATGTAGTCAGACTTTACCACTGGCGGCGCCGTCACCTGGAATGGCTTGGCGCTTCTCACAATCGTCTTCGCGTTGTTGATCATAAGCGAGGCGCTCGGCTCGACCATTCCAGGCTCTTGCGTGGTGATCTCGAACGGGATGGTCGCGACTTCGTTGCCCTCGATGACAACCGAAACCTCTTCGGTTGCTTTTCCATCGACGGTGATGCTGCCTTGCTTTGGCGGCAACGTGAATTTCGCCTTGACTTCGGCAGGATTGGCGCTGAGGTTCTGAATTTTCAGGAGGACGCGATTGGGCTTGTTGACGCGGTTGGGAAAGTTTTCGGCGCCAAAGAAGAGGACCGCAACGTCGTTCCCTTTCCAAGGTTCCTTGCTGAACTGGACATTTGCCAGCTTGTAAGGCTTGCCATATTCTGTCGTGACTTGGATGCTGCAAGCCTTGAGGTTTCCCTGCCAGAACGGCGTTCCGGCGAGTTGGACTGTGTAGGTATGTTCGCCATGATCGAAAAGACTGGTGACGAGCGGAATGATTTTACGACCGCTTCCATCGGTGAAGAATTGCATTTCGACCCACGCCTGCCCGGACGTGTCGAGCGTAAAGATCATGTAATCGTACTCTTTGGTATTGAGGCTGAGCGCAGGTGAAAAAAGAACGCCTTTCTCTTCCAAGAACCACTCCTCATTCTTATTGTCAACAAATGTCCAACTGTGTTTTTTGGACACGCTTGAGCTGGATGCAGGCACGACTTCCAGATAGTCAACCTCGAACTCCACATTGTTCGGGAAATCCAACCTGAAATGAATCAGTGGATTCTCCGACACGAGATATGGCTTGAAGGAGATCGTCTGCCAGGTATCGGTGGAGTCGATGTAGAAATTGATGACTCGATTACCTGTAAATCCTTTGTAGGGCGGGTTCGTATTGTCCGAATAATACAATTGCCCTTGTCCTGGCTTGGTTGTCTTGATCCTGAGCGTGATGCGGTCATGGATGTCAGGAACGTACTTGAAGAAAGGCGAGAAGATATGCGGGTCGTGGGCAATGACCTTCCCCTTGAGAATCCCGTTTTCCACCCTGAGATCCTCGATGGCTCCATTGGGCGTCCATCCCTGAAGACCGTCTTCAAAATCCCATTTGGGCAGTTGCTGTTGCGAGTGAAGTTGCGATGCCGTCAGTAGCAACGCCGCAAGAATAGTTAGATGTTTCATATGCGTTCCTTGAGTTGAGTTGTGATGATGCAAAAGCCTCGAACCAGCGAAGATTCCCGGGATTTCACCTCTTCCTCCGATCAATCAAATAATTTAGGAGACGTGCACAGATTGTCAACCAACCCTGCCCTCTTCCAGAAATCCAGCCAAAAGGAGGCATGTCACATGGTTTCTGAGTACGAAACCGCGAAAATTTGAGATTGGCTTACTATTCATCAAAAAAGCTGGAATCATCATCAATCCTTGAAAAATAGTATCGAGGAACTACTCTAAAAACACTTTTGAAACAAGTTGGTTCACCTACAAGCAAGACTGTGGAGATGTCATAATGGCTTTCAGATTTTCTTGTGTCTTTGTTGCCCTATTCGCCTGCATTTCACTTGCTGAACCATTCCCAAATTTGGCGGAATATTCCGATAGGTTGCGTGAAGTCCGTTCCGCAAAGCCGATCGTGGAGAACTTCGATTATCGTCCAGAAGGCTGGGAGATGTCAGAGCACTTCAAGTGGGTTGAAAAAGAAGGGATCAACGGAACCGGGGCGCTACTGGGAGAACGAACCCAACCCAAGACCAGCCCTTACGCCAAGAAGCTTTTCCGACTTTCAAAAGGAGTCGTCTACACGCTATCGGTCACCTATCGGACACAAATGGAATACAACCCGCAACTTACGGTTGAGGAATGTTTTTGCGTGAGATACCAAAGAGGCGGGAAGGTTGTCAGCGGCTCCTTCACGGCGACCACAAACCCGCGCTCCCGGGAAGACTGGTTCACAAAGAAACTTGAATTCTCAATACCCGAAGACTGCGACGAGGAAGTCATCGTCCACTTGCTCATCAGGACGGATCGGATTGGCAAGGTTTGGTACGAAAACGTGACCATCGAACCCTCCGCACTCTCCTCCTCCATCGCCTATCCTGTGTACCCGAAGATGATGACCTGGGCGAAAGACGGCAATTTCCGGTACAGGGTTCTTGTTCCAACGGGTTCAAAGGAAGAAGATTGCCGACTGCTGGTTGAAGGCGCGGGCAAGAAGCTTCTTCTGCCAGTCAAGGACGGCTTCGCAGAAGGTTCCCTTGTCGGATTGAACGAGGGTGAATTCCGGCTCAAGGCAACGCTCCTGAACACTGGGCTTAAGACGATTCTGGCAAGGAGCGACGACGGATTTATCGTCCGTTCCGTACCAACGCGAAAGGGTCAGATCACGTTCGACAAAGACGGCACATTCCTCAAGGATGGGCAACGCCACCTCCCGATCGGAATCTTTTTGGGAATAATCCACCCACATGACAGGGACATTTTCAAACGTGTCCGCGCAGCAGGATTCAATGCCGTCCAGGGA
>JAGVUR010000122.1 GCA_019136135.1 Verrucomicrobiota bacterium | reverse complement strand
AAGTGAAAGGATATTTTTCAGTTAATTTGAAGGATAGATGAAGAAACGGTCTTAAGCAACTATGGACAAGTAAGTTAGGAAAACTTGAAGAATATTATTTTTGACAGAATGATACTAAAATTAAGGAGAATATCTATGAACATCACATCATATCCACGTGGTTCCGAGTGGCGTAAATGGGATTTGCATATCCACACTCCAGGCACAGCAAAAAATGATAATTATCCCAATGATCCAGGCTGGGTCGATTTTCTTGATGCTCTTGAAGAGAAAGACGTCCCAGAAAATGAACGGAAAAATATTGCCGTTTTGGGAATAACTGATTATTTTTCTATTGAAAACTACAAAAAAGCAGTTTCTTTTCAAAATTCTGGAAGACTGCCGGGGAAGTTTTTACTTCCAAATGTAGAATTGCGCATTACCCCAGTTACTAATGAAAATACCCCCATAAATCTACATGTCATTTTTGATCCCAACCTTGATGTTTCAATTATTGAACGTGAATTTTTTCAGAAATTAACATTTCCATATGCTGATTCTAAGTATAGTGTTCTTGACAAAGATTTAATAGCTCTAGGAAGAGCAATAATGAGAGATTCTACACTAGATGAAACAGCTGCACGAAAAGCAGGTATCGACCAATTAACTCTACCATATACAGATATAAGTAGCGTCTTGAATCAAAGCAAAATTTTGCAGGGACATTTTCTTGTAGCTGTCTCAAATAGTAGCCACGACGGCAATAGCGGAATCCAATATTCTAGCTTACGTGCCACACGTTGTGAAATCTATAAAATGGCCGACATAGTCTTTTCGGCAAATCCAAATGATGTAGAATTCTTTTTGGGGAAAAATATAAATTGTTCAGCTGATGAGGTAAGGAGGGATTATGGAAGCATTAAACCTTGCATTAGAGGTTCGGATGCCCATGAACTCTCAAAAATTAATGTTTTCGAAAGTAATCATTATACTTGGATAAAGGCTGACCCAACATTTGAGGGACTGAAACAAATTATCTATGAACCAGAGGAGCGTGTTCGCATTCAGGAATTCCATCCCGAAGCGAAGAGAAGTTATGAGGTAATTGACAAAGTTATCCTGTCAGGAGAAAATTTTGTCTCTCAAGAAATTTTACTGAACCCTGATCTTGTCACTATCATTGGGGGGCGTTCGTCAGGAAAATCGACACTTCTAGAAGGAATTGCGCGAATAGTTAATCCCAAAAACACTGAGAATGACATTGATAATAAACAAGAATATTTCAAAGAGATATGCCAGGAAATGAAAATTATCTGGCAAGACAATAGTTCTGAAAGCGAGAGAGACATCGATTATTTCCGCCAGGAATATATGCATGAAATTGCCAGGGATTCTAAAAAATCTAATAATTTGATTGATAAAATTCTTATGGAGAATATGAATTTTAAGAAGGAAAGAGAAGTTTTTTCCAAATTTGAAAGTGAAAACAACTCTGAACTTGTCTCAAAATGCAATGAATTATTTAATCTCTTAAAACAAGAAAAAGAGGATGCTAAGCCTCATGGCGACCGAAAAGGTATTGAAACAGAGATAGCAAAAATCAAGGAAAACTTGGAGTCTATTCTAAAAAAAGGCATGTCGCTCACCAAAGAAGAACAAGCACAATTTAGCAAGTTAGACTTAAAAATAAAAGAACTAAAAGAAGAGATAAATTATCTTGGCAATGACATTTCCTTGTTAGAGGACATAAGAAAAGAAGATATTATTTCTTCTTCTTTTATAAAAAAGTTTTCACAACTAAACTCAAATAAAGGTAGCGAAATTAAAGACCAGATAAATGAAAAATGCTATCAGATTCGCAGTGATTTTCTGAATTTTTTGAACGAAAAAATAGAGGCTATGCAATCTTTAAGGACTAAAAATGAAAACACCATTTCTCAAGTTGAACAATCCGAATTGTACTTAAAGGGAATTAATGCATTTTCTGAAAATGTAAGATGCCGTGAATTAAATGAGTGGATAAAGGAAGAAGAACAAAAATTAGATACCTTTATACAATGGGAGAAGCGTCAAAGACAATATAAAGATAATATTAATGCGTGCATACAAGATATTATTACCTTGCATTTGCTATACAAAGAAAAGCTAACTGCTCAAGATTTTAATATAGGCGAGGAAATATGTATCAAAGTATCCATAAGCCTCCAATCAGAAGAAATTTCAAGCTATATGTCCTCAAGACTAAATAAATATGGGAATGTTAGAAAAAGCTATGTTGAAAGTTTTGCTGACAACTACAGACAGAATCCCAAACAGGTGCTTGAGGAACTTATAGATAAGGTTCGCAATAATACTCTGGACTGTTTAAGTGGAAACAGCCCAGAAGACGTGCTTCAGAATTTTATTGTTAAAAATTGGCATTCATATAGATATGATATTATTTATCAAGATGATACATTTGAAAGTATGTCACCCGGAAAAAGGGCGTACATTATTTTGCGGTTACTTTTGGATTACAGCAAAAAAACTTGTCCAATTTTAATTGATCAACCAGGAAGATAGCCTTGATAATAGAGCTATCTATTCTGATCTAGTCCAATATTTAAAGCAGAAGAAAAAAGAACGTCAAATCATTTTGGTTACGCACAATCCAAATGTTGTAATTGGAACAGATGCAGAACAGGTAATTGTTGCAAATCAAAATGGTATTAAGACAAAAAACAAGGACGACAAGAAATTTCAATATATTTCAGGTGCATTGGAAAACACAATTCCTAAAAAAACGAATGAAGAGATTATTCTTGTTTCGCAAGGCATTAGGGAACATGTATGTGAAATACTTGAAGGTGGCGAAGAGGCATTTTCAAAGCGCGAAAAAAAATATGGTTTTGATAAATCTTAAGAACGCTATTGTTTCAAACTGTCCTTATTTAACAACATTTTAGTGAGAGATAACAGAAGGAAACTTGAGCACAGAATGGAAAATGTTTGGCGTTGGATGTACCTGAAGGATCTTTGAGTCCGATAAAGCAAATCAATGGACAGTGTTGGAGAAATAGCTGATGGACAACAAGCGAACAGTTCAAGTTTGGCTATGGTTTGCCAAATGCGACCACTATACTGGTGACTTGCCATTGCATGACGAGAACGAGTACGAGAATCTGCCTGGGGTTGGCGATGGCCTACTGATTGTCGAGGACGGCAAAGCAGTTGGCATCCGCCGCATTTACCTCTCAAGGCATATTCAGGATGGCAAGCGCTTCTACTTTGACAGGATCGTTGGCTTTGCCGAGCCGCTGCCGCTGGAGCGGATAGCCGTAACCTTGCCGTTGGCAGATGGTGTGCTTGGGGACGAATCACCTGCTTTCCTGCCTTTGGAGCTTGACAAGTTTGCCCATGCCTTGCAACTGAACAACCTGCCTGTTTTCGAGGAACTTCCTGAGCTGGATTGGAGAGACGTAAAAAACCAGGCTTATGTACGGGATTTGCTTCAGCTTGCCGTAATCGACGACCTTCTTGGACCTGCTTCGGGCGAGCACGAGGAAATTGTCGGCATGAGCGTGCGTGATCGATACTTGGTCGGCAAACTGTCCCCGAAGATTCCTGCCGAAGAACAGGGTGAGACCTTGCCCTTCACGGTATCGGAAGACAATGCTGGGCCAACCATTCCTGCGGCCAATGAAGACCATCGGAATCTCGCGGATTTGGCTGTGTCGGATATGGATGATGAGCAGGACGAGCAATTGCTGGATGTCAAGAACAACCAGTCCTTGACTCCCTCTTCCCTGGGCTTCACCTTCTGCATTGACGGTTCATTGCCGGAAGTCGAACTGTCCGCCACCTGGGGACGATATGAACGCACTGACAGCGAAAATGCCGTGAATGCGTCCGGAAAGCCGTTACGCTGCTGGAAACGGAATCCGGCAGGCGGGGTGAAGACCTTGAACCTGAAGGAAGGACGCATTGCTCCGTTTGTTGTGGATGTAAATTGTCCGCTGGTTCTGGTACAGGGCAATGTCTCCAAAATGCTTCCGGACAATACCCGCCTGGTGACGTTGTTTCTGGTCAACGAGCAAACCAAGCCGAATGTCAATCAGGATGCCACCTGGATTTTCCAGCCGGAGTTGAGAGTCACCTCTCCAGAAGGGGCGGTGTTCCGAAGACGACCTCTGCTCTCCAGCCAAGAGGATGACAGGGAACTTCAGAGCCTGGAAATGATGTATCGGCACAAGGTCGAGTTTGCCGTCGGGCATGGCATCTCCGTCCATGCGGATGTGCCACAGGAGAATCCCGAACAGGCCACAGCCATCAAAACAGTCGTTATGCCCCAGTACGAAGTGCCAGTCACTGAAACTCCTGGCGGGAACGCCGATGACCGATCGTCAATGCGGAAACTGCTTGCCGAAGGCTGGCTGAACATGCGGCGGCTGGCTGAATTGCCGAAAGAAGACCTGAATGTCGGGTTGTCCATCCTGACGGATGACTACGAGGCTTGGATTGACGAACAAGACGAACGGTCTCAATTGTCCGAATTCGCCAGATATTCCGTTCCTGCCAAGGGCACGTTGAAACAATGCAGAAAGATATTGGCGCGTCTGCGCGAGGGGATTCAGGTGCTCCAAGACAATGAGGAGGCGCTGGTGGCGTTTCGCTTCGCCAACAGCGTCATGGCGGATCAACGTGTCCATACCATCTACTCCTTGGCCAAGCGCAGGGGCGAGAATCCCGTCCAAGGTGAAATTGATATTCCCAAAAACCACAGCTGGCGTCCCTTCCAGTTGGCATTCATCCTGCTGTCCGTGCCATCCCTGGCCAACCCAACACATAATGACCGCACAGAGCCGTTGAACGCCATCGCAGACCTGCTCTGGTTCCCCACCGGCGGCGGCAAAACCGAAGCGTATTTGGGCGTGGCGGCATTTGCCATGGCAATCCGTAGGCTACAGAAGAACCCAGGCGGACTGGACAGCGGCCGGGGACTCACGGTCATCATGCGCTATACGCTCCGTTTGCTGACAATCCAGCAGTTCCAGCGCGCCTCGGCACTGCTCTGCGCCATGGAGCTTCAGCGTCGGAAGGCACCGGGACTTTGGGGCGAAGCCCCCTTTACACTCGGCCTATGGGTAGGTCAGCGAGTAACGCCCAACTCCACGGAGGAGAGCAACAGAATAGTGGAAAACGAACGGGACAACCGGTTTGGTTCAGCCTCCACGCCAGCCCAATTGACCTCTTGCCCCTGGTGCGGCGAAGCAACCGATCCCGGTAAAAACATCGAGGTGGATACCGATTTGGGACGCACCAGAATTTTCTGCGGAAACAAACTTCACCAATGCCCCTTCACCAAGAAGCATTCCCCGAATGGCCTTCCCATTCTTGTCGTGGATGAGGAAATCTACCATCATCCGCCGTCCATGCTGATTTCCACGGTTGACAAGTTCGCCATGATGGCATGGAAAGGTGAGATCCGCACCTTGTTTGGAAAAGTGTCAGAGGAATGCCCCCGATGCGGACTCATGTGGCCCGGTTCCTGTACTGGCGAGCACCGAAGGAAAGGACAACTTCCCGCAGTCAAGAAAAAGGCGATCCTGCCGATTCGGCCGCCGGACCTCATTATCCAAGATGAATTCCATTTGATCGGCGGACCGCTGGGAACAATGGTCGGACTCTATGAAACCGCCATCGACGAACTGTGCAGCTGGGAATATGAAGGGAAAAAGGTGCGCCCTAAGGTCATTGCATCGACAGCAACCGTCAGAAAGGCTGACCGGCAGGTACTCAATGTCTTCCTGAGAAAGGTCAGCATCTTCCCTCCGCAAGGACTGGACGTTGAGGATAATTTCTTCTCCGTGCAGCGGCCGACTTCCCAATGCCCAGGTCGCCGCTATATAGGCATTTGCGCTCCAGGCGCATCCCGGCCCGCAGTGTTGATTCGCACATACGTGGCGCTGTTGACGGGAGCGCAGGCGCTCTTCGAGCATTTCGGACTGCTGGCTGATCCGTACATGACTCTGGTTGGATACTTCAATTCCTTGCGGGAGCTTGGAGGCATGCGCCGTCTGGCGGAAGACGATGTGCAGACCCGTTCCTATCGAGTCGCGCTTGACAGGAATCTCCCTCGTCCTGGACTAGCCCAGCGCAAGGTACGGAATGTTGACGAACTGACTTCACGGGTCAACAGCAAGGATATTCCCAAGAAACTTGACCAGCTGGAAATTCGCTTCAAGAAAAACTGGCAGAAAGACGATCCGAAGGGCATGGACGTGGTTCTTGCGACCAGCATGCTTTCCGTCGGCGTCGACGTGAACCGCCTTGGCGTGATGGTTGTCAACAGCCAGCCGAAAAACACTGCGGAGTACATTCAGGCGACCAGCCGCGTAGGACGTTCCTTCCCAGGTCTTGTTTGCACGGTCCTGGCCTGGTCACGCCCCCGGGATTTCTCTCACTACGAAACGTTTGAACATTATCACTCCACCTTCTACAAGCATGTGGAGGCACAGTCGGTCACGCCATTTGCCGCCCGTGCGCTGGATCGGGGCATGACGGGGACAATGGTCAGCCTTTTTCGGCTGGAGTATGACAAGTTTAGCCCGAATGACGGTGCGCAGGCCATGACAGCACCTACCAGCCAGCAGGAGGCAATCCATGTCAAGGAAGTTCTGGCGGATCGGGCATGGTCCGTGGAGGACAAGCCCGCTGTCAAAACGGCAACGGAAAACATGGTCGCCAGCCGACTTGACAAATGGGCCAAGGAAAACAAGGTTCCCGGACGCAGGTTGGGCTATGAAAAGAAAAAGGGACAGGGAGATGTCGTCAATCTCCTGAACAAGCCTGGCAGGGAGTCGTGGGATGACTTTACCGTCCCCTTCTCCATGCGCGAGGTCGAGGCTGGGGTGAATCTGGTGCTGGAAGCCAAGCCGTCATCGGATGACGATGGGTGGGATTTCCAGAAGCCTGCCGATGGCCAGGGAGGTGAACAATGAGAACTGAAAACAAGAAATACCAGGTGGGACAGATGCGTCCCAGCCAATTGCTTTGGACTTATGGTCCTGGCGCCCTGATTGACCTGCCGAACCTTTCCGTGGTGACCATGGGACTGGAGTTCTGGCGCAAGGACCTTTGCACGCCAGTCTTTGAAAGTCGCCTGCTGAACGCCGTGCGCAAAGCCTTGCATGCAAACGTAACTGAATTGTTGATGCCACCACTGGCAGACAATGACAGCGTGAATCCATATAATCCAGAGGGACTGAAAGGCATTCCCGTCCGTCCCTTCCCATCTTGGCTGCGTTGCGTCAATTGCGGACATCTTGGCCAATACGATGGCAATATCTTCAAGCTGCAGCATAACGCCTATCATCCAGAACGGACGCATTTCTACCATGACAACTGCCCCAAGGCAAAGAATGGCAGAGCACAGGCCGTGCCTTCACGCTTTCTGGTCGCATGCCAACACGGACATCTTGATGACTTCCCCTGGCGCTGGTTCGTTCATGCCGGACCTTCCGATTGCAAAGGCTCTTTGGCCTTCTACGAGGACAAGGCATCTCTGCAGACTGAAAACCTGTGGGTGAAATGCTCCTGCGGGGCTTCCCGCTCCATGGCATTCGCCTTTGGCATGGAGGGGAAGAGGAACCTACCCGCCTGCCGAGGCTATCACCCTCATCTGGACAATGAGAAGAAGGGATGCGAGAAGACATTGAGGACCATCCTGTTGGGAGCCACCAATGGGTGGTTCCCTGTGACCATGTCGGTTCTGGCCATTCCGACCGAACGCAATGAACTGCGGCAACTGGTTTCCGACTATTGGAATGTCCTCAAGGCGGCAACGTCCATTGAAGTATTAAAGGTCATGCTTCAGGCCTGGAAAGCGACTCATTCCATACCTGATTTGGACAAGTGGATTCCGGAAGTCATCTGGCAGGCAATGGAAGAACACAAGAAAGGTGGTACTTCCGCAGCAGCTTCCGTCAAGGACATTGACTTGAAAACCCCGGAATGGGAGGTGCTCTGCCAACCGAATCCACCTACGGATTGGCCAAACTTCCATTCTTCAAAGACGCCTGTCCCGCAGAAGTACAGTGAGATGATCGATGGGGTGCTACTTCTGGACAGATTGCGCAAAGTCAATGCGCTGATCGGCTATACGCGCATTGAATCCTCCGATGAATTTGCAGAGGAAGGCGAGGAGCTCTTCGTGGCTCCGCTTTCCAAGCATTCGCTCGAATGGGTTCCCGCCTGCGAAGTCCATGGTGAAGGCATATTCATCCGTTTCAATGAGGAAAAGATTCAGGATTGGGAAAGGCGGGAAACAGTTAGGCAGCGCAATGCCATGCTTAATGAGGGATACAAGGGGTGGCGCATTGCCCATCACCAGGATCCTGACTCAGGCTATCCCGCCGCTCGGTACTATATGCTCCATACCCTTGCCCATCTGATTATCCGTGAGTTCGCCTTGGAATGTGGATACAATGCGGCCAGTATCCAAGAGCGCATCTATGCCAGTCATGGCGACACCCCCATGGCGGGCATCTTGCTGTACACCGCAGCCCCTGATTCTGACGGGACACTTGGAGGTCTCGTGGAACTCGGCAAAGCGGATTCGCTGGAGCATATCCTAGACCAGGCGCTGAATCGGGCTGGCATCTGCTCTTCCGACCCCTTGTGCTCAATGCACAAGCCAAATGAGGACAGGTCATTACATGGGGCGGCCTGCCATGCCTGCGCATTTCTCGCGGAGACCTCCTGCGAGGCGGGAAACCGCTACCTGGATCGGGCATTGGTCGTGCCAACCTTTGAGTGCAAGGACGCCGCATTTTTCACTGAACGGGAGGGACAGCAATGACGAACGAATTCTATGAGATCGTCGCCCAGATAGCCCTGGAGCTCTCGCCCAACCGAATCACGGCACTGTCCAAGGCAGCAATTGGCCTTGACGGCGAAGATTTGACGGATGCGATCATGGACAACTGTGGCCCCAACTGCAACAAGAAACTGTTCTCTAAACTACTGCAGGTTCTCCAGAATGATGCATCCATCACCGGGACCGAGCTGTCTTCATCCCTGCTTGCCGCTCATGCCGTAGCCAGCCAAACTGGTCGATACGGGCAACAGGAACTGCTTTGGACTGGACCAGCGACCGCTTCTGTCCCGGTGCGCCAGACGGAGGAAGCATTGCTGCAAGTCATCAGGACCGCGAAAAAAGATTTGTTCATTGTCAGTTATGTGGCCTACGCGATTCCCAATGTTATGGATGCCTTGCAGGATGCCCAGGAACGAAATGTCATCATAAACTTTCTTCTTGAACAAACCCTCGAAGCAGGAGGCAAGGTCTCCGTTGATTCCATTGCCATATTCAAAAAGAAACTTCCTGCCGCCCACTTCCATATCTGGCAACAGCCTAATGCAAAGGTTCCAGCGGCAGTGCACGCCAAATGCGCTGTCGCCGACGGCGAGATTGCCATGATAACCAGCGCCAACCTTACTGGCAAGGCAATGGATGAAAACATGGAAATTGGACTTTTGTTGACTGGTGGCAGCGTCCCGAAACAACTGTCAGCTCATCTTCATGCCCTAATCACAGAAAAAATCATCGTCGAAGCATAACAATGGGAAGTATATGAGCAAATCAACCTAAAAATGCAGTTGATGCCTTATGATTGTAGTGCCTTGTAAAGGCGCTACAGAAGACTGACCCATTTCAATTCACCAACACGGCGAACGGAATTAACTTTCTAACCATTTGACAATCAATCAATTGGGAACAAAATCCAATTTCAACTGTTTATTTTAGGCTAAAAGATTCTGAGGTCAGTCAGACGACCTTTGATTAACGAAGAGGAAAAGAAATGAAAAATTACCAAATACCTAAACTTCCTTTGTCTATTGAGCTAGAGACAAAAGAGATTCTCAAGCAACTTTGTTCAGCACATCGTCAATTGGCAGAATTAAAGGGAATAGTCCAAAGCATTCCCAATGAAGCGATTCTTATTAATACCCTAGCGTTGCAGGAAGCGAAAGACAGTTCTGAAGTTGAGAATATTGTTACGACTCATGACGACCTGTTTAAGACAGAACTGAATGTCAATGAGTATATCGCTTCCGCAGCAGCCAAGGAAGTAATGAATTACCGCCAGGCCATCCAGGTAGGTTTTCAGTTGGTTCGCGAGGATAAACTGCTTACAAACAATATCATAAAACAAATACAAAGCACTTTAGTTGAAAACAAGGCAGGATTCCGCACAATTCCAGGAACCGAATTGAAGAATCAGTCTGGATAAACTGTTTATACTCCTCCACAAGATGGCAACGATGTGGAACGCTATATGTCAGAACTTGAAACTTTTATCAATACTCCAGAAATTTGTGACTGGGATCCTTTGATAAAACTCGCGGTCATTCATCATCAATTTGAGAGTATCCATCCTTTTTATGACGGCAATGGCCGAACAGGAAGCATTATTTCTATTTTGCTATTGGTAACCAATGATCTGCTGAATCTTCCCGTCTTATACCTTAGTCGCTATATTACTCATAACAAGGGAGAGTATTACCATCTTCTACAGTCAATACGAGAACATGACGACAATAAGACAGATTGGCAGAATTGGGTATTGTTCTTGCTGAAGGGAATTGAAGAAACTGCACGGAATGCCATTGCCATGGTAACCTCAATTCGAGAGCTGATGCAAGAATTCAAGTTCGCATTACGCCCTCTCTTTGGCAAGCAATACAAGCATGATCTCTTGAATCATCTTTTTTCTCACCCCTATACTAAAATTGAATTCATGGAAGACGCGATGCAGGTGAAACGAAATGCTGCATCAAAATATCTAAATATGATTGTTGAAGCTAGACTTCTGGAAAAATGGAAAATAGGAAAAACAAATTACTACATCAATCAGAAACTGATCTCTGTTCTGATGAATCCAGGTGAATAACCCCTGTCTCATGCATATAAAAAATGACAAATCGAGGGCATGAGACAGAGAACATGCACTCGAAAACGACAAATCGAGGGCATGAGACAGAGAACATGCACTCGAAAACGACAAATCGAGGGCATGAGACAGAGAACAT